>DAOWMC010000008.1 GCA_030643285.1 Methanobacteriota archaeon
AATGTTGACGGAGAGACGATTTGTGTGGAAAAGAGTCTGGTTGATATAAAAGTAGTGGACGAAAAGGTAACAGGGGAAAATGTGATTCCCCGTGTCATAGAACCTTCTTATGGTATCGACCGCATAATTTATCTACTCATTGAACACTCATTTTATGAAGAGGAAGTGGAAGGGGAAACAAGAACCGTGCTAAGGTTTTCAAATGGAGTTTCGCCTCTTCAGGTTGCGGTTCTTCCACTGATGTCAAGAGAGGAGTTGGTACTAAAGGCAAAAGAGATTACATCCACCCTCAAAGAAATGAATTTCTTGGTGGACTACGATGATAATGGGAGCATTGGGCGAAGATACAGAAGGCAAGATGAAGTTGGCACACCATACTCAATAACGATCGATTATGAAAATACAATGAAAAATAACAGGGTTACAATAAGAAACCGTGATACAATGGAACAGGATATAGTCGATATATCCAAAATATCCGATGTGATTGGGAAATTATTTTTATCCGAATAGCGCGAATTTCAATACAAGAATTTTTATACTTAATCCATACTTATTATTGTTAAGAAAGAGGGGGTGAAAACATTGACTGGTTATAAGCTGGGAATAAACGGATTGGGTGATGTGATAGGGGATATAAAGGGTGGTACGAATATACTGCTGATTGGTCCGCCAATGTGTGGAAAGAATATTATTCTCAACAACATTATGTTTCAGGGTCTATCAGATGGTGAATTTGCAGTTTTTATTACAACTGCAGAATCAGGTGAAAATATAATTAATTGGTTTACAGAAAATAAAAAAGGGGTTGAGGACCATATGGATCAGTTTGGTGTAATTGACTGCGTATCTAAAACGCTCGGTCTTAATGTTGGGGACACCCAGACCATAAAAAGGGTATCCTCCCCTGTGAATCTAACCGGGATCAGTGTAGGAATAACAAGCTTTTTTGAGGACTTCTGGATGAAAAAAGAAATCCATAAAGCACGAATGTGTATTGACTCCCTGTCTACAATGCTTATGTACTCGAACATACAAACTGTTTTTAGATTCCTCCACGTTCATTCCCGTAGAATAAAAACAGCCGATGCAATTGGCATTTACATCGTTGAAAGCGGTATGCACGATGAGCAAACCATCGTTACGGTCAAGCAATTGTTTGATGGAGTATTAGAGATAAAAAATGAAGAGGATAACCTTTTTATCAGGGCGTTGGGATTATCACCCAAACCGACCAAATGGTTCGGGTATGAAATCGATGGAGCAGAGGTAATTGTAGAAGTATAAAAGAAAAGGAGATGCAATAATGATTAAAACAGGGATCCCCAAATTGGATGATTACTTGAATGGAGGATTGCCTACTGGAAAATCGTTGCTGTACTATTGTCAGCCCGGTGTCGAAGGTGATGTTTTTGGGATGCAGACGACATATATTAATTTACAACAGGGGTATAAAAGTGTTTGTATAGCCACTGCATCATCCCCGGATGTCATCAGGGGTAAATTCACTGAGTTTGGATGGCCTCTTGAAAAATTTGAAAACCAATTCGAAATTATTGATGCTTACTCTGCTCTGATCGGAGCTGATTCTTCTGAAAAATACGTAGTTGAAGACCCTGAGAACATAAAGAACCTTGATAAAGTTATTACAGAAGTTATTGAGGATTCTTCAGGTAAAGTAATCATACATGGGTCTATTTCAAATATAATAGACATGTGTGGCGAGGATCAGGCTTTAGAGTACATAGAAAACTGGAATAAATACATAATGTTGTACGATGTAGTTGGGATATACAACTTCACGGTGTGGCCCTATTCCGATAAAACGGTGGAAAGGATTAAAGACGAGCTTTTTAATGCGGTAATCAGGATAGGCGGTGTTTCAGAGCATGTAATTTTCGGGCAATACTATTCGGTAACAAAAGCAGATTGGACAAAGGCGATGATTGATAGCTCCATACTATTTAAGGTTCTGAGGCCAGGTGGTGTAAAGGCATTTATTCCAAAGTTACTTGTCACCGGTCCATTCAACGCCGGAAAATCCTCATTTGTACAATCACTTTCGACAAGGTCGGTCTCGGTAGACCGAATGGGAACCACAGTAGCGCTGGATATTGGTCATATAGACCATAAGGGCTTTTCTGCAGACATTTTTGGAACGCCAGGCCAGGAGCGATTTGATCCGATTCTTAAGTTACTTGGCGGAGAAGCGATGGGTGTTTTTCTTGTGATAGATTCCGTCAAAGGTAATGAATTTGAAAGGGCCAGACAGATGTTGGAAGTTACAAGGACACGTGGCTTACCCTGCGTAATTGTTGCAAACAAGCAGGATCTTCCTGATGCGCTCAGTATAGAAGAAATAAAAAGACAAATGGAGATTTCTAAGAATATACCAATCGTACCTGCGGTTGCAAAAGAAAAGAAAGGGGTATTCGAGGCATTTGAGATATTAATTGATCAGATAATGGTGGGAATATGAATACAACAAAAGAAATGCTTGAAAAACTTTTAAACGATTTGAAAAAGGTAGGCGGGATCGAGGCATCTGCCGTTGTCTCGCGTGATGGTTTATTAATGGCATCTGATATCCCTTCGGGCATTCATGCAGAAACATTTGCTGCAATGAATGCAACGATGGTTGGCGCGGCAGAGACTGCAATTTCAGAACTTAAAAAAGGTGTCCCGGAGAGGGTCATAGCTGAATCCAAGGAAGCAAAGGTAATCGCTACAGGTGCTGGCTCAAAGGCACTTTTAGTTGTTATGACTTCCCCTGATGCGGGGCTGGGTCTGGTACTTGTTGAGATGGAACGGATAACAGAAAAAATAAAGAGTATTTTGGACTGATTACCTGTTCAAGTGTACTTTTTTCCCTTTTTCATATTTTTCTCTAATCAACGGCTTTGATATGTGCCTTCTTGCAACAGGTGGGACTTCATATAAACCAGGCTCTATAACCCTTTCAACCAAAAAGCGATCTTTCTCATCAGAATAAGTTTTACAGCTCTTGCATCTGTACTTTTGACCTTTTCCACTCGATTTCATTGTTTTATCACATTTGGGGCACTTTGGATTTGTATATGTAAATTTATCCTTCAGGTATTCCACTTCAATTTTTTCCAGGTTTATCGTATTATTTTTAACACTTCCAAATGCAGTTATAACGTCATCCTTTAAAAGTGCCCTTACGATATCTCTGAAATTTTTTGTGGGTTCATATGCAGCACAATCAATACAGGCCGAACCGTCAGATATGCTAAATATGACATGTCCGCCTGAAATCGTATGGGGATCATCCCTTATCTTACCCCTTAAAATGTATGAGCAGCCTTCTTTTACCTCTGAAATTTCAGATGAGATTAGATGCGAATCAGTTCCCTGATTTGTTGTAAAAAGTACCGACCTTTCAAATGGCTCTGATTTTACAATTTCATTTGCCTTCACAATTGCAGAGACCTCATCACCCCTTATGCCATAAAGAACCGGACACCCAGAGTGTGGGAAAAAGACAATTTTTTTATTTACCAGATCCACCGTATCCCAGGTCAATGGGTATGTTTCTCTATCTGCTTTAAAAACCGATTGTCTGTCTATGTTCCTTTTACTGCCCCATTGATCTTTATATCTGTAGGTAATAAGTTCATAGGTAAAGTCGTCAAGCTCTGCCCCGACCGCTGCCAGAGCCCCAATGAGTCCTCTTTTGTTCTTGAAACCTTTATGATGAAGTCCATATTTTGAAATTAATTTTTTAGCCTCATCGATACGGATAGTTTCTTTAACTGCCCTTTTTGAAAATAATTTAATTTCATCCGGCACATTTGGTGCAAAAACCACCCCTGGGTTCGTGTTTTCTTCCTTTAGCTCCGCCAGATCTTCTATGGTCTTTATTGTTATCTCTTCAACCTCTTTTTGATGTTCTGTGTCTATACTAATGGCAATCGCTGCATTTCCTCTTGTTTTATATTTTATGGTGGGGTTTAGCCGTATCAGGCGTGGGTTACTCACTTTTCCATAACTCTTTAGCCTCTCGATTAAGACGGCGGCTATGTAGGTGGTGCACATTCCCTGTTTTGAGTCGGTATCATCAAAGCCAATGAACATTTATTTTGGTGTATTAATTACAATTTATTTAGTTATTTGCATTAAGCAAAGATTAAGTGTTTTCAAATCCAATTCTGCCAGGTTATCATGGATCTGATTGAAGTTGCTATAAAGGTTGTACGGGAAGGGCCAATCTGCGATTCCTGTTTAGGCAGACAGTTTGCAAAACTGTCTACGGGCCTAACAAACAAGGAACGTGGAATGGCAGTAAAAACGGTTCTATCCATGATGTCTGTTCAGAACATCGAGAACCTTAAGATACCGGACAAAGAAAAATGCTGGATCTGTAACGGGTTATTTGATAAACTGGAATACTGGGCAAATAAAGCAGTTGAAGAAATAAAAGACCACGATTACGAAACTTTTCTGGTTGGTACTAATGTAACAGGACTGCTTTCTGAAAATGAAGAGATTATATGGACCGAATCTCAAACACAATGGGCCGAACCGGCCAAATCAGAGTTGAACCGGGAAGTTGGCAAATTGATATCTCAAAAGACGCTCAAAGAGGTAGATTTTTCAAGACCGGACCTGGTATTAATTTTGGATCTGGAGGACGATCTGGTAAAAATCAAATCCAATTCGCTATTCATATACGGGAGGTATAGAAAGCTTATCCGTGGTATCCCTCAAACAAGGTTGTTCTGCAAAGAATGTGGGGGTTCTGGTTGTGAAGTGTGTGAAGGGACCGGAAAGCGGTATAAAGAATCGGTTGAGGAATTATTGATCTGGGCGGCACTTGACCGGTTCAGAGGTTCGAATGCCTCTTTGCATGGAGCCGGGAGAGAAGATATTGATGCTTTGATGCTTGGTAACGGAAGGCCTTTTGTTTTGGAAATCAAAGATCCGATTTTAAGAAATGTTGACCTTGCCAGTCTAAAAAATGAAATAAATGAAGAAAATTTTGGAAAACTTGAGGTTTTGGGACTTAAATATGTGAATAAATCAACGGTTAAAACAATAAAGACGATAAAAGCAGATAAAGTCTACAGAGTCAAGATCTCATTGGATAAAAATGTTGAAAGGGAAAAATTGGAAGGGGCACTAATTAATTTGAAGGGAGTCATAAAACAAAAAACCCCAAACAGGGTGATTAAAAGAAGGGCAGATCTGATAAGGGTGCGAAAAGTCCATGACACGGAACTTAAATCTTTAGAGGGTGACACAGCGGTGATAGAGATAGACTGTGAAGGTGGACTGTACATAAAAGAACTGATGACGGGAGATGACGGGAGAACGAACCCGAATCTTTCGGATCTACTCGACACAAATGTAAAGGTTAATGAGCTGGATGTTACTAATGTACAGATAGACGAAGGTCATATCATATAGATTAGATATTAAGAATATTACAGGTGTATTTATCATGCCAAAATCGCACGGTATAAGGAGAAAGACGAGATACAAGCTTAAAAAGAAGGTACGTGAACGGGGACTCTCGCCTATAAGCAGGGCAATACAGAATTTTGAACCTGGTCAGATGGTACATATAAAGATTGACCCAAGCATCCATAAAGGGGTGCCAAATCCAAAGTTTCATGGCAAAACTGCAAAGGTATTGGAACAGCGTGGACGGGCCTTTATTCTTGAAGTTAAGGACTGTAACAAGATAAAAAAAGTGTTTGTTCGCCCCGAACATCTGAAACTGCAAAAGATATGCACTCAGGCAACCGATAATTGAGGTGATTAAATTGGGAAAAAAGACAAAGGGAAAGAAACTAAGGTTGGCAAAGGCATGTAACCAGAATAGAAGACTGCCTGGCTGGGTTATGATTAGAACAAATAGAAAGGTTACCACTCATCCTAAAAGAAGGCATTGGAGAAGAAGCAAACTGGATGAGTAATGTTAAGTGAACAGGTGTGATCATGTCAGAAGAGCGAGTTTATACAATCCCCCTAAGAAGGGCAAAAAGTGCCCCGAGGTGGAAAAGAAGCAAAAGGGCGATAATAGAAATCAGGCTATTTTTAGGTCGGCACACAAAAGCCGAAGAAATCATTTTAGACCCTTCCATTAATGAGAAAATATGGGAGAGAGGTGCAAAGAAACCACCTTCTAAGATACGCGTAAAAGTGGTTGAGAACAAGGATGGTGTAATCGAAGCCAAACTTGTGGGCACGGAAAGTTGATTAGTTTGTGGTATGGATAGACAATTTAGTTTCAATGGCAATCCCCATATAGGCATTTTTGCAACCTGCACGGAAGGGTTTGTTATCCTCTCCGCCGATGTGCCTAAAAAAGTTACGGATAAGCTGGATAAGGCTCTCTCAGTGGTTTCCATAAAAACATTTATAGGTGGGGGATCGGTCACAGGTTCTCTTGTTTCTGGGAATTCCTCTGGTGTCGTTGTATCGCCTTATGCATCTGTATCTGAAATCAATGAGATAAATAAATATACAAATGTCTCAAAATTACCAGGGAAAATGAGTGCGGCGGGGAATCTTATCCTGGTAAATGACACGGCTGCACTTGTTCATCCGAACTTATCCAACGAGGCTATCAGGGTGATAGAAGATACGCTAAAAGTAGGCGTACATAAAGGCACAATTGCAGGCCTGAAAACAGTTGGAATGGCAGGTGTTGCAACAAACAGGGGTATTATTGTTAGTCCGAAAGTTAAGGAACAGGAACTAAAGATATTAGACTCGATTTTTGGTCTACCTGTTGGGCTTGGCACTGTAAATCTGGGTGGCCAGATGATCGGTTCGGGGCTTTTAGCAAATACCAAAGGTTATGCTACCGGATCAAACACCACAGGGCACGAACTTGGAAGAATAGAGGAAGTTTTAGGGTTTATATAATTTATTTATAATTATGTTGGGGTATGAAATTGGGGGATCAAGATGAAAACGAAAATATGTGATATGCTTGATATTAAACATCCCATCATTCAAGGTGCAATGGCCTGGATCGGAACTGCTGAGCTGGCAGCGGCTACCTCAAACGCAGGTGGTCTTGGGATAATTCACCCATTCACTGAAAGAGGGCTGGATAAAGAGATTGAAATTGCAAGAAAAATTACAGATAAGCCTTTTGGGATAAATATCCCCATACTCAGCCCAGGTGCAAAACGTGCGGTAAAAAAGGTAATAGATGAAGGTATAACGGTAGTAACGGCGTCAGTTGGCGATCCTGTAAAGTTTACAAAAAAGCTTCAGGATGAGGGTGTCTGTGTGATTCAGGTCGTTACAAACCTTGCACATGCGAGGAGGGCAGGTGAGGCAAAAGTTGATTGTGTTGTTGCCTCGGGCATTGAAGCAGGAGGACATCCCGGGCGTGATGAAATAACTACGCTATCTTTAGTTCCACAGGTAATTGACGCACTTGATATCCCGATTATTGCCGCAGGGGGAATCTGTGATGCGAGGGGGTTGGCCTCAGCCATCATGCTTGGTGCAGAAGGTGTCCAAATGGGGACAAGGTTTATCGCCACGGATGAATGCATTGCACACGATGATTTCAAGCAGGCAATACTGAATGCGACTGATGTGGACACAACCGTGATAGGTAGGGGAATTTTTCCTTCAAGAGTCATAAAAAACGAATTTTCCAATCGATTTGAAGGGATGGATGAAAAGAAAAAGTCTAGAGAGATGCTAACTGAGATAGAAAGGGCCAAGGCAGCGATGTTGAGGGGAGATCTTGTTGAAGGATCAATGTGGTGTGGTCAATGCGCAGGGTCGATTAATGAAGTTATAAGTGTTGAGGCGGTTATCAAAAAGATGATTGAGGGGGCAGAAGATATTATAAGTAATAAAGCGATTTTGATTTCTGAAAAAGCATGAATAAAATCCCATTTACAAAAATGCACGGAAATGGAAATGACTTTATAGTAATTGATGAATTTGAACGAGAGCTGGTCTCCGATCAAAACAAGGCGGATTTTTCTTACAGGTTTTGCGATAGGCATTTTGGTATAGGTGCCGATGGTGTATTATTCTTGTCAAAGTCAAGCAGAACGGATTTTGCAGACATAAAAATGAGGCTGTTTCAACCGGATAGATCGGAAGCCGAGATGTGTGGTAACGGCATATGCTGTTTGGTAAAGCATGCGTGTGATAAAAAATATGTCTTGTTTGGTTCGGTAACAGTTGAGACCGTGGCAGGTATTTTAACGGTAAAAGTTATAAAAAATGATAAAAATGGTAAAATTTTCATCAATGTGAATATGGGCAAAGTCAAATTCGGTAGAAAGGATATACCTGCAAAAGGAGATGGAACCTTCCTTGAGGAAAAAATGCATGGGTATAAAGTCTCAGCAGTTAACACAGGTGTACCTCATTCTGTAATCTTTGTTGATAATCTGGATATCCCTCTAAAAGAAATTGCACAAAAGATAAGATTCGATCCTGTGTTTCCAGAGGGTTCAAATGTAAATTTAGTGCTTGTAAAAAACAATTCCCTTCGCATTAGAACGTATGAGAGGGGTGTTGAAGAAGAGACTTTAAGCTGTGGGACGGGCTCAGTTGCAAGCGTGGTTATAGCCCGCCGCCTCGGCAAGATAGAATACAAAGGGTCAGAAAAAACACTTGTTAAAACCAATGGCGGTAGTTTATCTATTTCAGAAGAAAACGATTGTGCATATATGGAAAGCACTGCCAAAACCGTTTATAATGGAACAATCGAGTTAAGTCCGGCAGGGTTTTAAATCACAAAACACCGATTTGCTTATGAATCTGTGGGATTACAAAAACGTTATCAATATACCTTCCTGCCAACTCTGAAAACCTGAAAATTTCCTTAATAGATGGTTTTTTTACCGTTTCCAACCCTCCAGTCTGTGTAACTGGCTGAATTACAAAATAAAATGGTTTATCTGGCGTTAAGCCACTCAAATCTTTGCAGATCTTTTCAAATTCATCGATTTTTGTGCCTTTTAGCAGCACCACTTTTATAATCGTTTCAACATTCAATCCAAATGAGGTTTTAATGCAATCAATTTCGTTTTCGTATAGCTTGGAAAAACCATCTTTTGGGACGGCGTTATGATTTGGTAGTTTAATGTCAATTGCAGCATAATCAAAAAACCTTATAACCCTCTCAAATTTTTTAGAAGATGTACCACCTGTTTCAAGGTAGTTTTTTAATCCGGATTCATGACATTTTTTTGCTATGGATATAAGAAAAGTATCGGTTAGAAGGGGCTCGCCACCTGTGAAAGATACACTGTGTAGATCAGGGCTGGTAAGTCGATCTATATGATCCACAACCACCTCTAATGGCATTGGATTCTTGAAAGAGATAAATTCCCCGGTACCCGGTTCTTTTTCTATTTTGCAAAATTGTTGCTTTGGTTTTTTAAATGATTGGGTGTCGCAGTAGCAGCAATTCAGGTTGCACCCCAAAAATCGTATGAATATCTGCCTTCTTCCGGCATAAACTCCTTCCCCCTGAAACGAGGAGAATATTTCTCCGATATATCCTTGCACTATACGGATCTATGTCACTTGAGAGATAATAAGATATTTATTTGGCCCCCGATAATATGAAATTGGCACTTTGCCCAAAATTTCCACGTTTAACGAAACTGATAAAGCGTAGTTCTTCTTTTTGGAATACGCCCGGCAGTAGATATGATGGACTCGAACTCCTGCGGGACCATACGCTCCCCATATGCCCCTCCTGCAGACTTGGATATGTTTTCCTCCATCAGTGTGCCTCCTAAGTCATTCACCCCACAAAAAAGTGATAACCGCGCTAATTTTTTTCCTAACTTGACCCAGGAAATCTGTATGTTTTTTATATGTGTATGAAAGACGATTCTTGCAAGTGCGTGCATTTTGAGATCCTCCAGATGTGTTGAGCAATGTCCAGCTAAACTGGTGTTTTTTGATAAGAAGGGTAATGGAATAAACTCAGTGAAACCACCTGTTTCTTTTTGGATCTCTCTTATTTCAAAAAGATGCTCAATGCGGTTATTTTCCGTTTCAATGTGCCCATACATCATTGTTGCAGTTGTCGGGATACCTAACCGATGCGCAGTTTTTATAACATCAATCCACTGGTCAGAACTTAATTTACCCGGACATATAACCTTTCTAACATCATCAACAAGAATTTCTGCTGCTGTGCCTGGCATTGAATCGAGCCCTGCTTTCTTTAATTCTAAAAGGGCATTTTTTATGCTGATATTTGAATTGTTGGCCGCATGAAAGACTTCCATGGATGAAAATGCGTGAATATGAATATCATATGATGATTTTATGTTTTCAAGTAAATTGCAATAGTACGAGATACCGACCCCATCTAACAAACCACCCTGGATACATACCTCTGTTGCACCCAAATCTAATGCCTCTTCCACCTTACCCAAAATTTCATTCATACTGAGTACATATCCGTTATCGTCCCTAAACGCACAAAATTTACACGTACCAACACATAAATTTGTGAAATTGATATTTCTATTTATTACATATGTTACAATGTCACCATTAACATCCCTGCATAATTCGTCTGCTAATGAAAAAAGCTTAAACGAAGGGATTTTTTTTAGAAGGTAATACACATCCTTATGTAATATACTACCATTCCACACTCTATCAAGCAAGTCATCTGGTATTACAGCCATAGCAAACTGGAAGCCTTTACACACTCCAATCAAAAAAGTCTTACGGTTTGTAAAATTCAATCAAAAATCTCCTGTGAAGCCCATCGATTCTACTATTAGGGTCATCGGTCACTTAATTATGGTATGTACTGAAGTGTAAATGTATTGTAATAAAAATAACCAACAAAACAGTAAATTATATGACGCATCGAAACAGATCAAAGATCAAGTTTTTTATTAAAAAGGTCGTTTATTGACCTTTTTAAAGGTTGTGGTGTAGAATATGACAAAAGGAACCCCTTCGTTGGGGAAAAGACAGAAGAGAAGTCACATTAAATGTAGGAGATGTGGTAGAGTTTCATTTAACACACACAGGAGCTGCTGTGTTTCATGCGGATTTGGAAGATCAAAACGTATGAGAGGTTATAACTGGAATCGAACCTGAATAAGATATAAATTATAGATATACCATTTGTTTATATTGAGAGGGTAGGATTTTGCAAGAAAAATGTGGTGTGGTTGGGGTTTTCCTGGATGAGCCAAAGGAGGAAAATCACGCCGCAATATCGATGTATTATGCGCTATTTGCCCTTCAGCACAGGGGCCAGGAGTCTGCGGGCATCGTTATCAGCAAGGATAAAAACATGCGCATAATCAAGGGCATGGGCCTGGTCCCCGAAGTTTTTAATGAGCATAACTTGGGGGATTTGAAAGGTACATTTGGGATAGGCCATGTTAGGTATTCGACGACAGGCGGTTCAAAATTGGAGAACGGTCAACCTCTGATTGTTGAATACAGGGGAGGAAGAATTGCAATTGCACATAACGGAAATTTAGTCAACTCGAAAGAATTGCGCAAAAAGTTGGAATCTGAGGGGGGAATCTTTTTATCGACATCAGATACTGAGGTAATAGCCCATCTGCTTGTTAAAGAGCTTATGAAGTCGGATATAACCAATGCGATCAGGAAAATGATGAGGCAACTGGTGGGTTCTTATTCATTAGCGATACTTATTGATGATACGGTAATAGCTGTCCGTGATCCACTCGGATTTAAACCATTGTGTCTTGGTGAGATGGAGGGAGGTTATATAGTGGCGTCCGAAAGTGTTGCCATTGACACACTGGATGGGAAATTCATAAGAGATATAAAACCGGGGGAAATCCTTATATTAGGAGGTGGGAGACCGGTCAGCCACCAGGTCTATAAATCACAACATACGGCACACTGTGTTTTCGAATATATATATTTTGCAAGAACTGACTCGGTATTAAATGGTAAGATGGTCTATGATGTGCGCAGGCGCATAGGTGAAACACTGGTTAATGAACATGCCGTCGATGTAGATATAGTCTCCCCTGTACCGGACTCAGGAGTTACATTTGCGATTGGGTATGCAATAAAGTCCAAGATAGACTATATAGAAAGCCTAATAAAGAACAGATATAGTAGTAGAACATTTATATTGCCCGGTCAGGAAATGAGAGAAATTGCAGTTAGATTGAAGTTAAATCCTGTGTGCTCAAATGTGAAGGATAAGAAAATAGTGTTGATAGATGACAGCATCGTTAGAGGAACGACCGCTAAAAGAATCGTTAATTCACTTAAATTAAAAGGTGCAAAAGAGGTGCACTTAAGAATTGGCAGCCCCCCTATAAGGTATCCATGCTATTTGGGAATTGATATGGCAACCAGAGGGGAGCTGATAGCCTCCAATAGAGATGTGGAGGGAGTTGGTAAATTGATGGGGTCGGATTCAATCGGGTATGTGAGTACCGACGGCCTGGTCGAATCAATCGGCATATCTTCAGAGAATCTCTGCATGGGCTGTCTAACCGGGATTTACCCTGTACAGATACCGGGGGAAAAGTGTGTGATAAGGCAGCTAACATTAGCTGGGGTAGCGCGGGGGTAGCCAAGCTTGGTCAAAGGCGCAGGACTTAAGATTCTATAAGATATCCTGTCTTGAAGAAGTTCATGGGTTCGAATCCCATCCCCCGCAATTTTTTAAAAAATGAAATTCTACATAGAAACATATGGATGTACGGCAAATCAGGGTGATTCAAAGAAAATAGAAGCCTTGTTGAAAGAAAAAGGATATACAAAGGTTGAAAATGAGTCTGATGCTGATACTATTGTTATAAATACATGCATCGTTACAAAAAGGACTGAATTAAATGTACTAAAGAGGCTACGAAAAGTTGGTAAGGAAAAGAATCTGATCGTTGCAGGATGCCTCCCCGCGGCACAACCTGATCTGATTTCTCATATTTTAGATTGTGGCAGTTCAATTGAGACAGTTACACCTGATTTACTTAACTCCACCTTTGATTATGAACCCGATGGCGTCATCGGAACAGCTAACATATCCAATGGTTGTGTAGGTGATTGCTCGTACTGTACCGTAAAAAGCGCAAGAGGAAATCTGGTAAGTTATAGCCCAAAAAATATATCAGATGCTGTAAAAAACCTCGTAAGACAA
>DAOWMC010000158.1 GCA_030643285.1 Methanobacteriota archaeon
ACAAGTTCTGCCAGTTCGGTGCAGGCAATGTCGTAATCTTTTGTCACGTCTTGTCTCCTTTGAGTGGAAAGTTAGAAGTGGTATATCATCAAACGTTGCAGTATAAATAATAACCGAACAGAATTGGTTTTATTTTATTCTCGCCTTATGGCGGCAGGACTAACCAAAAATCAAATTTAGCAGGTGATTAATCATTTTGGAATTCTTCCACTCCATCAATTATTATGTTTTTTTTATTGCGCTCGATTATAGCTCTAGGTGTTGTACTCAGGCCTGAAAAAGCCTCCTCTTTTGTCATCCCAAATAACCCTGCAAGTGCCATCATATCTCTTGATGCATGTAACTCATAGATGGAGTGGGCGTTACTTGTGATTACTGCTGCCACATTATACTTTCGCACAAGTTCAAGGTTCTTTCCCATAGAAGAAAGCATCCGTGATCTACTTCCGCTTCTCCTCTGTATTATTGAGCCCAAATCAAAACCTATCGCAACATTATTCTTGGCGGCTGACCTGGCTAATACATGGTTTAGTCCACATTTATCAGGACATTCAGGGTGGCTCAGTACATCAACTCTGGGGTCCTCACAGGCGATCCGATTTATCCTTTCATCGCCACCATGGACACATAGCACATTTACCTTTTTTCTGTACCGTCTAATTGTGTCCTTCAGGCCTGATACGTCGGATATGATCTCTACACCTAAAAAAACCTTAAAATCACCAAGATCATCTATTTTAGAACCTGCATCAATACCTATACCTATACCTTTATCCATGTCCCCCTCAGTTATATTCTGGTGATTCGAGTGATTTGTGATGGCTATACCGGTGTAACCGTATCTTTTTGCAACCTCAATAAATTGATAGATTGGAGTGGAACTTTCCGGATAGGCATGTATATTGAAATCAAAGAACGCTTTTTTCACTTACCTCTACCCTTATTAGCTCGTATGCTCGGTCTAATCTTTTCAGTTCCTTTACCTTTCTTGTGCAGACCTCTACCACGCCTACCAGCGCTTGTCTTACCTCGAAAGGCCCTCCCCGTATGAGCAGGATCACAGACCCAATTAAGATGCGGGTCGGCCTTTATCGCCGGATGGTGTGGGTCAACAAGTATAACTTCGAACCATTTATGTTTTCCGTCTTCACCAACCCAGTACGAGTTTAACACTTCTAAATTTGGAAATTTCCTTGCTGTGCGCTCTTCTGCTATTCTCTGCAGGCTTTTTCGGGCTGTTATCTTTTTCACACCCATATTCTTTGTTCTTCTTCCATGTATGTATCTTGATTTTCGCCTGCTTCCTCTCCTAATTTTTGTCCTTGCGACGATTATTCCCTGCTTTGCCCTGTACCCCAATGATCTTGCTCGATCAAGGCGGGTTGGTTTTGTTATTCTGATCACTGTTGGCTGTCTGCGCCACTCCTGTAATCGCTCCCATCTAAGTTCATTTACATAGGACTCTTCAGGTCTTGCCCAGGCATCTGATATATATTTATAAAATGATTTTGCCATCTATTTTCACCTTTATGGTTCAGCCCCATTTTGGGGCCACATTCCTGCGGGATATCTCCCACGGTTTGGTATATGAAAAGTGATGCGTTTAGTATTAAAGTTATCTTTTTGTGGGTACCTCTTTTACTCTGCCAGAGGGGCTTAAGTAGGATAACGATATATACCATTAAGAAAATAGAAGAATTAAATTAAAAAAGGTGAGGTTCATGAGGGAAAGGATCATTAAACTATCTGTTTTTGGGCTTGTGTTTGCATTACTGATGGGCGGAATGGGGGTGGCTTTTGCCCTGTCAAATTCGGGTGGTGAAGACTGGGAGTATTACAGAGAGATTACGATACAGGAAAAGTCCGCAAAGACGTTGAGGGGCTATCAAATCCTGTTGGAGTTAAACCAATCTAACTTTCCCAGTAAAGCAAATACTGATGGATCTGACCTGAGATTCGAAAAAGGCGGGAGAGAATACAGCTATTGGATTGAAGATTATGACGCAGGTAGAAAGACCGGTAAGATCTGGGTCCGCATTCCAAACATTCCTGCAAATGAGGAAATGAAGGTCAGGATGTATTATGGAAATTCAAAAGCAGTTTCTATGAGTAATCCTGAAAAGACATTTGATTATTGGCAGTCATTTGAAGATGGAAACCTGGGAGACTGGACTAGAACGGCAAACGGTGGTGATGTAGTTTCAGAAAGAAGTTACGAAGGCACTTATTCCGCTTATGTGCAGGATCGAGGAGGTTCTTCAGGAAGTCATGGTGGGGAGGGTGCTATCTGGAGTCCTAATCTAGCTTCATCACTTTTCCAGGACAAGAAAAGATTCGAATTTAGCTATCAGATTGATACATGGGTAAATGATGGCGATAATAATGGAGAGGGTTGTTATCTGACTTTAATGGCCTATAATCCTAACGGGGATTTGGAATGGGGGATTAATTATGTATTATGCTGGGATGATGCCAATGATCCTTACAGTGGCACTCATACCGAATCGGGACAGTATACAAATACGCTGTCACCTCAAGGGTTTAGGACTATATACCTGTGTGATCCAATAGACTCCCATAATTGCGAACCGGAAATGTTAGATCAGTGGCATTATCATTCCAGGGATGTTCCGGATGATATGCCAATAGGGGCAACGGTAGATTGGAGTAAGGTTGACCATTTAAAGATCGAAATGGGAGCCTCTGGAAGAGATAGCCTGGATACTGATATAAAATATTTTATAGATTTCATAAAGACAAGAAAATATGCCACACCAGAGCCAGCACTTACAATTTCTAAGGAATATCTAACGGTCCCAACCCCCCTCAAACTGACAAAGACCGTAGATCCATCTTCAATAGAACAGGGAGATAAGACAACAGTAACAATAACAATAGAAAATATTGGAACAACAACGATTGAGAGTGTTGAGGTTGCTGATACTCCATCCAGCGATTTTGATTTTATAAAGGGTGAAACTCTGGCGAAATACAGTAATCTTAAACCCAAAGAATCAAGGACCTTTCAATATACCATAGAATCAAAACAAGGAGGGGAATTTGATTTGGGTTTGGCAACTGCGACCTATACAGATGAAAAGGGAAATTATCAGATCGCAAAATCCAATTCGGTGATGGTAGAAGTTCTGTCGTCTCCTGAAGAAGAGATACCAGGATTTGAAGCTGTATTTGTGATCACAGGGTTGCTGGCAGTGGCGTTTTTGATTGGACGAAGGGAAAGAGCAAGGTAATGGGTATTACAGATTACAGGTAATCACCCAAATCGATCTTTGGATACTCAACTGTCCTGTAATCACCTTCTTTTCCGAATGGTGTTGTGGCATCGATCAGCAATTTTGAGGTTATCGCCTTTTTCCCTTCCGGTTTTTCTGCTGACGGATCAAGGGAACTTGATGGTTGATTCTCTTTTATAACTATATCCTTATGCGGTTGAACCCTTGTTGCTATTGCCCATTCAATTGCATTCGGATCGTAGATATCCACATCCTCACCCACAACGATGCAATTCTTCAATGACGGGTGGCCTCTGTATGCTGCCTCTGCTGCTTTTAGAGCATCTCCCTCCTCCTCTTTTTTTATCTGTACAATAGCATGGAGCCAGCTGCATCCACCCTCGGTTATAAGCACATTTTTGCAGTTTACCTCCTTTCTAACTTCATTGAATATTGTCGGTTCTTTTGGCATTCCCATAAGAAGCTTGTGCTCTCTCTGTCCGGGAAGCAGGGCCTGATATATTGGATTTTTTCTATGTGTAATGCAATCTATCTCAATTACCGGTTGCTGTCTTAGAATATCACGGGTGTTTGTAAGATCCACAAATGGCCCCTCTTCAGTCTGCTTTCTTGTAATTCTGCCTTCAAGGACGATCTCACATTCTGCCGG
>DAOWMC010000152.1 GCA_030643285.1 Methanobacteriota archaeon
GGGGATTTGAATATTGAAATAATTGGAATACCGTTTGACGATAACGCCAGTTTTAGAAAGGGCTCAAAAGATGGGCCCGATGCAATTAGGAAAGCCTCATATGAACTTGAAACCTTTTTATGGGATAAAAAGATTGAAATAACCGATATTGACTATTATGACCATGAAAACATTTCATTTAATAATTATGGGGATTTATTTGACTCACTTGAGCAATTCGGATGCGAAAAAAAGATGTTTTTAGGTGGGGACCACTCCATATCGCTTCCTGCTTTAAAAAGCGTTAAGATACGGCATAATGATATTTCTGTAATAAGCATAGATGCACATACGGATTTCAGGGATGTTTATAGGGATAACAGGTTTTCAAACGCCTGTGTTATGAGGCGGATTGGTGAATTGGTTGGATTTGAAAACATGGTTGAAGTTGGAATCAGATCATCGTCTAAGGACGAGTATGATTTTATTAAAGACAAACTAGAAATATATGACCTAAATATGATAAGAAAACATGGATTAGACCCTTTTTTAAATAAATTAGACTTAAAAAAGGTTTATCTTTCAATTGACATTGACGTTTTGGATCCCGCTTTATCACCTGGTGTTTCAAATCCCGAGCCAGATGGATTGAGCACATATGAACTGATCTCTTTAGTAAGGGGAATATTTGAAAAGACAGATGTTGTGGCGTGCGATCTGGTCGAGGTTACTCCCGAATTTGGTTATGTTACGGCTTTTATTGGGGCAAGGATTGTTTTTGAGATTCTGGCGGGATGGATTGGATAGGAGGTGTTAAAATGATGTTACCTAATTTAGACAGGATAAAGGAATATTCTTATGAGATGGGGGCAATAAGGCCGCCAAGTGAGGGTGGAAGCAATTCTTTGCTTATACGTGCCACCAGGAACTGCCCATGGAATCGATGCGGTTTCTGTTATGGAACTCCATATGCCCGGGCCAAGTTTGAGCTAAGAAGTGTTGAAGAGGTGAAGGCTGATATCTTATCTGCAAAGCACATCTCGGACGAGATCGAGGTAATAACAAAAAAACTTGGTGGAATCGAATGGACCGTCAGGGTTCTTGATCCCTCTTTTTTGTATGATAAAGAGCAACAAAGACTGAATAAAAAAGAAAGAAAAAATTTTCAATGCGTTGTGAACGTCTTTAACTGGAATTATTCGGGTGGAAAAACAGTGTTTTTACAGGACGCAAACAGCCTGATTATGCGAACCCCACAACTTGTCGAAATTGTATCGTATCTAAAAGAGACATTTCCAAGCATAGAGCGAATAACAAGCTACGCAAGGTCTAAAACGCTTGCTAAAAAATCAGAAGAAGAATTAAAGAGCTTGAAAGAGGCTGGACTTACAAGGGTACATGTTGGCCTGGAAACAGGGGACGATGAGCTCTTGGAATATATTAAAAAAGGTGTAACTTCAGAGGAGCAGATTACAGGTGGAAAAAAGTCAAAAGAAGCCGGAATTGAACTATCTGTGTACGTTATGCCGGGATTAGGTGGTACAAAAATGTCCATTCAACATGCCAAAAATAGTGCCCGTGTCTTAAATGAGATAAATCCTGATTTTATAAGATCAAGGCCATATGTACCAAACCCACTCACCCCACTATTTAATGAAATTAAAAAAGGTGAATTTAAGCTTTTATCTCCTCACGAATGCTTAAAAGAGATTAAAATAATGGTTGAAGATTTAGATGTGACCGGTAAGGTTTGTTTTGATCATGCAATGAATTACTGGTCTTCAAAATCCGGAGGGCATCTGTTTTCACAAAACTATGAAGGATACAAATTCCCCGAAGAAAAAGAAACTGTTTTAGATCTTATAGAAGAGGGCTTAAAAATTGAAGAATCTGTTCATGAGCGTGTTCGGGTTAGGGTGCCATTGTAATGAGCCTTTTATAGTCGGCTTTTATGAAAATAGCTCTTGGCTGTTTTTTCATGGGTTGATTCATTAAAAATCAATTGTTGGTTTCAGCCATTTATGGGTTATCCGGATCATATCCTTCCGGTTCTGGTTCAATCAGTATATCCGGAGTCGTGACCCCCGTTGTTCCCCCGCTCATATTACCGTATGTTGTGACGTTGTATGTGCCTTCAGCTATGAAGTTCTCCACAACCCAATCACCACTTGATCCATCTGCCGCGAGTGACATCTTGTACTTATGTGACCAGTTTATATCGATTGCAGTGTGTGTATGACATGTTATGCAGGCTTCGTTTGTACCATCCATAAGGGTGCTATTGATAGCATCCAAAACAAACGGTCTGTGTGCCGATGTGTTTCCGGTATCACTTGACCATGCAACTGGAGCTTGATTTGAAGTTATACCAAACCCTCCTGCCCTTATCTGATCAATGTTCCAACCGGTTCTTGGTGGGGCATGACAGTTTCTAGGCCCTTCAGGTGGTCCACCCCACCCACATGTTGCATAAGCAGGGTCGTTCATATGATGTTCGACAGGTGGCCTTTTATACCAGTTCAGATCGTGGCATTCCATACATTCCACCGTTGATGCCGCATGTGCCTCCTGCCCTGGCCAACTACCACTATTATCGCCTTTTGCATAAACATAATTCTCCCCACCAAAACCATAGATCCTGTGACAGTGTGAACACTGATAAGTCCTATGGGGTGAATAATATTGATTCATTTCATCATAAATATCAGCATGGCACTTCTCGCATGGCACATCATTTCCATCAGGCCCCAAGTCATACCAGTTATGTTGCTCACCAAACATCGCTATTGTGCTTGGGAATGCGAATATACCAATGGCAAAAACAGCCAACATAATCAGCACTATTTTAAAATCCATTTTTCCCATTCGGATCAACCTGAATAAATAATTAACTCCATAAATGGGGATAAATATTGTGTTTTATTTTGGTCATTGAAACTACCCGATAATCCAATCACCACTTGACCCATCCACATTAAGTAGTATCCTATTGTAACTGTTTGTCCAATTTATATCGATTGCAACATATGTATGACATGCAATACAAGCTTCATTTTCGCCTTCCATCAGTTCACTTTCATTTGCACCTTGTACAAAGGACTGATGTGCTGCCAATAAACCTGTGTCTTTAGAAGTGGTTGTTAAATTAAATCCACCGGCTTCCAGGGTTGTATAGGCCATTATATCCTCACCTACCAAGAAACTGTTAACGGATCCTCCATGACATTCCAAGCATTCAACAGTAGAAGCCGCATGCGCCTCTTCTCCGGATGTGCCACCTATCCCATCGCCCGAAGCATAAGTATAACCCGCCGGATTACCTGTCCTGTGGCAGTTTGAACAGCTCATATTTCTGTGCGGTCCGGTGTCACTTATCTCTTCATGAACATTTGCATGGCATTTTACACAAGGAACCTGGTTCCCCCCTGTCAGAAGATCATACCAGTCATGCTGTCCGCCAAACATAGATATTGCCCCCGGAAGTGCGAAAATACCAATTGCAATAACAGCCACAATAATTGGCACAATCTTATTGTTTACCGTTCCCCTTTTACCCCCACACTGATAAACATTTCCGGATGGGATGATAAATGTTGCGGTTTTTTTGTTAACGGATGGCCATTGGTTATTGGGAATATATTCTTATGATTATGGTTCAATCGTTATGTATTATTTCATAACTTCTGTTATCACGCCGTCCATTGTTGTTATATGTCGTTAGTGTTGCATGTATCTTTGAATAAAAAGTTATCTACAGGATGATCTCTTTAACCCATTTGACTACTGACTCCATAGCTTCTTCATTCTGTCTCAAAAGATGAGCTGCTTCTTCAACGATGTAAAGCTTTTTTCGAGTTTCAGCTATTTCGTAAAGCCTTTTCGCACCTTCAACACTCGCGATCGGATCTTTACCTCCGTGAACTATTAAAAGTGGCACTTTTATTTTTGAAATCCAATTAAACGGGCTTATCAGATCTGCTTCTTCTAA
>DAOWMC010000220.1 GCA_030643285.1 Methanobacteriota archaeon
AGGGGTGCATCAATCAAAGATTAAATTTTAATGTGATAAAAGGGTGTGGGTGGATAAAATTGGAATGTTTTATATATGGGGTGGCATTACTGTTACGGGATGAATTGGGGTTTTGGGGGGATTGAAACTATGAGGGATATGGTAAAATTTAGTGCTATTAAAGCTTACCTGTGGGGTGAAGAGGAAACTGAACCCCCGACTTAAGTCGGGGGATTAGGTGCCGGTGCCGGTCTGGGGAAGAGGGATGTGAAAGATGGTGGATAAAAGAATTTCAGTGGTGGTTCCTGTAAAAAATGATGAGGAAAAAATCGAGGACTGTCTTGAAGCGGTGTTTTCGCAATCTTTTAAGCCTTATGAAGTTATTTTGGTGGATGGGCATTCGGATGATGGGACAGTGAAGAGGGCAAGTGAGTTTCCAGTTAATGTTTTTTATGAGGAATATAGTACACGAGCTGGTGCCTGCAAAGTGGGTGTTGAAAATGCAAAAGGGGAATTTGTAGCGTTTACAGATGTCGATTGTATCCCGGAGAAAAACTGGTTGGAGAATCTGATTAAAGAATTCGATTGCAGGATTGTAGGTGGTGGGGTGGGATAAAAGATATTGGTGGAGGATTGTGCAAAACTCAATCAATCTTATATCCGAAACGTTTATTGGAAGTGCTAATTCGGTCCAGGGACGATTCTTTAAGGATAAACGATATTCAAATCTGGAGGGATATTGGTTATGAAAGCATTGGTAACTGGGTGCGCTGGTTTCATTGGCTCACACATCACAGAGAGCTTGTTAAAAGAAGGATATGAAGTAATTGGTATCGACTGCTTCACAGATTACTATTCGAGATCTATTAAAGAGGTCAATATTGCTGCTGTAGTGGAACATGAAGATTTTGAGTTCATCGAAAAAGATCTATTGGCTATCGATGGATATCCGGAAGTTGATTACGTTTTTCATCAGGCCGCGCAGGCCGGTGTTAGAGCTTCATGGGGTAGTAACTTTGAGGTGTATACCAGAAATAACATAGAAGCAACGCAGAGACTATTGGAATTTTATAAAGAGCATGAAATCAAAAAACTTGTTTATGCATCATCTTCTTCTGTTTACGGAGATGCAGAACTTCCAATGAATGAAGACTCTTTGTTAAAACCTATTTCTCCCTATGGCGTCACGAAGTTGGCAGGGGAAAACTTGTGCTACTTATACCATAAAAATTTTGGCGTTCCTACTATTTCTTTGAGATATTTTACAGTTTTTGGACCAAGACAGCGCCCTGACATGGCAATACATAAATTTGTTAAAGCCATTTTAAACGGTGAAGAGATAGCAGTTTATGGGGATGGAACACAAACAAGAGATTTTACTTATGTTGAGGATGCCGTTGAGGCAAATATATCGGCTGTAAGAAGTAAAGTCGTTGGAGAAGTGTTTAATATAGGGGGTGGGAGCCGGATTAAGGTGAATGAGTTAATCGAACAGATAGAAGAAATTGCGAATAAGAAAGCAGATATAAGGTATATAGAAAACCAAAAAGGAGATGTTAGAGACACATGGGCTGATGTTAGTAAAGCAGAAAAGATGTTGCATTGGGTGCCAAAGGTAGATATTATCAGTGGATTAAATAGATTTATTGGGTGGTATAAAAGATATGGTACAATCATTTAATTATTTATCATTAAAGGAAAATGTATTGGGCTGGCTAGAATCTTTGAGTGTAAAAAATACAAGGTACGGAGTTTATAAATTCTGTGAGAATGGTAACTTAACTCTTATGTCTTCGTGTTTTGGAGTTTTTATCAGAGAAGTTCTTGATGATTTGAGTCCACTTTCCGACAAAGAACGAGGGTACTATATACAATATATTAAAAATACACAGGATACTGATACGGGGTTGTTCATCGATCCGCTTTTTAAAGAAAATGTAAAGAATTGTGTAAGCTAATAGAAAATGAAAATTGGTCTGTTAATCCAGCTATAAGGGTATAGAGGTGTCTAAAAAAATGAAGCGAAATAAATATCATATAGCGCAGAGGGCTGGACCATAATTTGGTGTTGTATCAGACTTTTCGGAGGTAGAGTAGGGCTATGTTAGAACGAGTGGAACGGGAATCCCGAAAAAGGATGTGAAAGATGGTGGATAAAAGGATTTCAGTTGTGGTTCCGGTAAAAAACGAGGAGGAAAAGATAAGGGACTGTCTTGAAGCGGTCTTTTCTCAATCTTTCAAGCCTTATGAAGTTATTTTGGTGGATGGGCATTCGGATGATGGGACAGTGAAGAGAGCAAATGAGTTTTCGGTTAACGTTTTTTATGAAAATTATGGCGCTGTTGGTGGAGCACGTCAGGTTGGTGTGGAGAATGCAAGAGGAGAATTTATAGCATTCACAGATGCCGATTGCATTCCCGAAAGCGATTGGTTGGAGAATCTCATGAAGGAATTTAGGGGAGGTATCGTTGGTGTTGGAGGAGGGACAAAAAACATAGGGGATGGGTTGTGGAAAAATTCAATAGCTCTTGCCTTAGATACGTTTCTTGGAAGTGCAAATTCTGTCCAGGATAGGGTTATAAGTGAAAAGAGGTTTGTGAAGAGTATAAGCGGATGCAACAGTATGTATCGAAAAGAAGATCTTCTGAAAGCTGGTGGTTTTAATGTCAAACTATCTATGAATGAAGAAACCGAATTAAACAAAAGACTTGAAAAACTTGGCAAGTTACTTTACACGCCCGATGCAATTATTTTACATAATCAGGATAGGGGCCTGAAGGATTTTTCAAAAAGGATAT
>DAOWMC010000210.1 GCA_030643285.1 Methanobacteriota archaeon
CAATTTATCCGAATAACTTGATGGTTGGAGGTGATTCGGATAAAGAAATCATTTTGGAGGGTGTTGATTATGAATATGATGTAGTCAAACGGTGTGTTATTGAGGTGATTAAGGAGTGGAGTGGGGGATATTGACGGGTAATTTTTTTAATGTGACAAAGTCAAGGTAATTATATTAAAATGAAATAGACAATACAGAAGTAGATACTGAACGGGCCTGCATGGGAGATACCCATCCAGTAGTTGGTTCTTCCATGCCCCATCCACATTGTCTCTATGAGATCCCCGTAGTCATTGTCCACCACATTGACAAGTTTGTAAAAGGTGGGGCTGTATGCCAGGCACATAAACAGCACGATAAGATAAAACATGGAAACACCCACGTTAAATAACTGGTATGTCAAAATGAGGGTCAGTGTGCTAAAGGATAACGTTAAGTAAATAATAAAAACAATCCATGCGGCTCTCTTTTGCCCAAGAGCAACGACTGAATTTGTCTCTACTTTTTTGTCAACCTCATAATCACGGATCTCCTGAAGCATCTGGGCCATGATACTTCTCATCATAAACACAGCCAGAAGGAATATTGCCCCACTTGAAAAATTCCTCAATGCTATCAGACAGAAGAAATAAGGGAATGTGTTTATGAGTACTCCATGACTTAGGATATCCAGACCTATCTTGTTTTTGAATCTGAGTGGCTCGGCAGTATAGAAGAAGAACACAAACAGAGTAAATGCTGTGAAAAGAAATGTGAGGGGATTAAAGAACCAGGAAACGATAAGCGAGATCATCGCTGTTGAAAAAAGTAATATCCAGACTTCCTTTGATGTAACTTTTTCAGTACAAACAGGATTCCTCTGGCTTTTCTGCTCATCCAGGGAATCCACGTGCCGATCAAAGTAATTGTTGCTCGCAAAAAGGAATATCTGCGCACAAAAGACCACAATAAGCGCAAGATAAAGTGGAGGTGTACTGACCAGTTCAATCATGTTCCCGGTAGTTATCACATCATTGTTGATTCTATATACATTAGGTATGAATGCAAAAATGATGAGACCAAGTGACAAAAGCCACCATTCCTCAATTCTTGAAAGATCATAAAGAATACTTTTTAACCTGTTTTCTGAGTCACTGTTTTTCATTAGATCCACCTGATAAAGCCACTATCCCCTCACATTTATAATATATGACTTGTTAAACTTTTCTCTTTGTAAACTTCCCCTCCAGATAGTTTCTAATTATTTAGTACTGAGTTTAGATATACTTTTCTGCGGATAGAGGATAGATCAGTTTTTAGATCTATCAAATAAGAAGAGGCAGATCATTTTTTAACGCATGAGAAAATATAAACGCATTTTCATCACTGGGAAGGGCTCCGCCCTTTTCAAACCTGTGTGCAACATTCGCTTTCGCTCAGTCCCACCACCCAATGTTCACTTTTATATCTTCAGACTTCAAGATTATATAAAATGGTGGCACCCGTTATATACGGATGTGAAAAAATGACAAGGGACAAAAGATACGTTGAACTCCTATGGGAAGGAAAACATGGTAACCACAAGAGAGATAGGGAAATATCAATCGAAACAACCGATCTTTCATTTCGGGTTGTTGAAACTGTAAATAAACAAGAAATTAAAGGATTAAAACCACCTTCTTTTCCAGAAGACCCATATCCAAAAAATTATCCGGAGGATTGGAAAAATATTCTCATATGGGGAGATAATAAACCCATAATGACCTCTCTAATGAAACAGGGCTGGGTGGGAAAAATTGATCTGATTTATATAGACCCACCATTTTTCACCGGTTCCGATTTTAAGGTAAGAACAAAATTAGAGGATGAAAAAAATAAAGATGAGCCATTCATCGTCGAGGAGCTAACTTACAAGGATACGTGGGGTGGTGATATTACTTCATATCTTGGATATATGTATGATCGATTAAACTTGATGAAAGGGCTTTTATCAGAAAACGGCTCAATTTATGTACACTTGGACTGGCATGTCAGCCATTATGTTAAGATAATTATGGATGAGATTTTTGGGACAAGTAATTTTGTAAACGAGATAGTATGGTTCTATAAAGGCGGTGCCCTCACCGGGGTCAAGAAAGGTTATCCTAAAAAACACGATATAATCTTATTCTATTCCAAAACTGAAAATTATACCTTCAATCAGCCCAAATATGATGAAATAAGTGAACAAATGATAAAAAGATGGGGGCAGTACTTTGATGAAAAAAACAGGATAAGGTTCGGGCAGATAAAACGTGAGAGAAAAACCTATCAAAGGCTGGTAAAAAAGTTTATTAATAAACATGGGAGAGAGCCTAACGATGAGGATATTGCTTGGGAAATCCAGGGTTCTCTGGTCAGGGATGTGTGGGATGACATACCTGAAATAAGACAGAGCGAAAGATATGTCGAAAGTATAGGTTATGCCACTCAAAAACCAGAAAATCTCCTTAAACGCATCATCCTTTCTTCATCCAACCCCGGTGATATCGTCGCTGATTTTTTCTGTGGCTCGGGCACATCAATAGTAGTTGCAGAAAAAATTGGTAGGCGGTGGATTGGCTCTGATCTATCCAAGTTTGCTATCCAGTTAACAAAAAAGAGGATTTTGGATATCCAAAACTCGAAAGATTTGATGGATAAATAAATTAAGAAAGAAAGAAACCTGGAATATGTGACACATACTAACGCAGATTTCACTTAGATCACATGCTGTTTTTCGCTGCCGCGAAAAACAGTCAAGTGCATCTTTTTTGTTCTACCCTATTTTTTATTTCCAAAAACTTTTTTAAGATCTAATAAAATTTGGATCCCCCATTCTTGAATCTTTTGTAATTCTTCAGAACTATCTTCTATGGAACCTGGGCGATATATAGCAATACGACATGCTTTTTTGTTGTCTAAGC
>DAOWMC010000112.1 GCA_030643285.1 Methanobacteriota archaeon
AGCGCTTATTACACCTGAATAATTTATTCCGGCAACAAGAACAAACAGACCAGCAAAAAATAGTAGGGTACTCCATTCAACCTCTTTCATCACTTCTTCCGGATTCAGTTTTGATAAAAATAGAAGGATTATAGCACCAAATAACGCCACAAATGCCGTATCTATATGTAAAGAATCATGAATAACAAAGAGCACAACTATAAATAAAAAGACTGCCAGAGATTTTGCAAGAAGGGGGCCGTTAATTGATTTTATTTGAAGATCGTTTTCGATTTTTATAGTTTTACCGAACTCTTTCCTATAGTAAAATAGAAGAAATAGAAGGGTTACAAATAGAACAATCATCGTTATAGGTGCAAGGTTAAATAAAAAATCGTTAAATGAAAAACCGACAGCACTACCGATCATAATATTTGGAGGGTCGCCGACAAGGGTTGCTGTTCCACCTATATTTGAGCTTATTGCCTCTGAAATGACCAGTGGAACCGGATTTATATTAGCATGACGGGCCACCACTATAGTTAGAGGGGCGATCAATAGGATTATGGTAGCGTTTGCTAAAAATGCAGATAAAATTGCTGAAATTAGTGACAATATGATAACAAGTCGCCATACTTTGCCCCTTGATCTGATTATTGATTGCTTTGCAACCCATTCGAATATGCCGGTTTTACTGAATATCGAGACAAATATCATCATGCCAAGAAGAAGGCCAATGGTCCCAAAGTCGATGGATTCGGCAATAAATTGGATGGGTGTGAAACCATTTAAAAAACCTAAAGCAACCCCTGCACTAACCATTACCATTGCACCAAGTAATGCAGCAGTTGTTCGATGAACCTTTTCGGTGACTATCAGGATAAAAGTTATTAAAAAGATTATTAAAGATACAATAATACCAATATTCATGTCAAACACAACATATTTTCCAATAACAACAGAGGAAATGCTATAGCTTATTTTGGCTTAAAACTTGCGTTGTTTAAATGACCTTTATAATCCTGCCATAGGCAGGTCTTGTAACAAACACACCCACAAGCACACCAACGATTGTCACCATTGCAAAGCCCCCCAGAGCCCCAAGACCCATAAAATAAAGAGGTAACATGGCAAAGATGGTTGTTGCCGCCGCTGCTAAAATAATCTTAAATGCACCGGATAACCTTGCTGAAAAGACCTTTGGCGGTGGAATTTCACCCTCAAACAATACCTCATCTGTTATAACCACCAGATGATCAATTCCTGTACCAATTACTGCCAGTATGCCCGCTATGCTTGGTAAATTGAGCTGCCAGTTGATGAGGGATGCAAAACCAAGGAGGATTATAACTTCACTAAGCGATGTTACAAGCATAGGCAATATAATCTTTTTCTGGTTGTATCTTAGCGATACAACGATTGAAACAACCACGATTGCCAGAACTGCGGCGATCATGACCTGCTCTTTGAACTGGTCCCCTAAAATGGCAGATACCTGACCCGAGCCAACGATCTCCACACTAACTGGCAGTGCACCTGCACTCAGATGTACTATCAGGTCCTCTGCATATCTTTTTCCCATATCGCCCGAACCGGTTGTGGCACTTATGCCATATATCGGGTATTGCTTAATATTGCTTGCAAAATCATGTGAAAGAGGTGCACTGTACACAATGTTATCATCAAGGAGCATCATCACTTCATGATCGTCAGGATTGTCTGTTGCCCCATACATCAAGGCAGCATCACGAAAAGTCCTGGCCCCATCTTCTGTTAACCTGAACGTTGCAGCCCATGCATAGCCACCCGCCCCATCAGATATTGCCACTGGCATCGGGTCCACGGCATCAATATCATCACCAAAAAGGACGTGTTCGGACTTACCTTCTGTGGTCTGTATTCTAATCTCAAATTTTCCAGGGTGCCCGACAATTCTTCTTGCGGTGCCCATATCCACACCTGCAAGGTCAATAAGTATAAATTCATCACCTATTGTTCTAATTGGTATGTCGCTCAGTCCGATGATATTGAGCTTGTCCTCGAGTATCTTTTTTGTCAGTTCCATTGTTTCAGGGGTCACTATATTCATGAATATGGGGTCGCCATCTTCATCCAAAGCAATTTTTCCACCAACAGGCAACAAAATTTCCTCGATTGTTTCTTTTGAGACTTTTTTTCTTATCTCATACACAGGTTTATCCTCGTAGGTTGCCAAAACGACTTCCGTATCTAACTTTTTTGATAAAAATGTGCTTATAACAGTCTCCTTATCCGCACCCAATTTAACCTGGGTGAGGTCGTTTCCTGATATTTCGGATACGGTTCCGTACCCCAACGAATCTATAAATTCCCTTGAAGTCGATGAAGTGGTTGTAAAGGTAATCGAGTTTTCATCAGAACTCAGGATGGAAAAACCATTAAACTCCTTAATAAGCTCATTTTCAAGTATTCTATCCTTTTCTACATCTACCCTGACAAGGGTACCTTCTAACTGTAACTGAAGCCATGAACCCCCTTCAAGATCCAGACCGAATTTGAGATTGCCGCGAAAACCCGATCCCTGTGGTGGGGGTGGATAAATATATATGGAGGCAAGTGATCCTAACACAAGCAGTATAAGTGCTATAACCCTAACGTCTTTGAATAATTCTTCGACTAACTCTTCGCTCATTTTTTACGTCCCTTCTTACCTGTCTTCTTACCTGTTTTTTTAGATTTCTTTTTAGCTTTTGCCCTGGACTTTTCTTTTTTCTCACGATTTTCTATGTACCATCTCAATATGCCTGCATTCAACATCCAGGTGTTTATAATATCCACCACCAACCCGATCAAAATTACAGCGGATATGTCCCTTAGTACCGGTATCACCGTATATGAAGATATTAGATATGAAAATGTGGAAACAAGAAAAATAGCAAACATGGCAGATATCGTGGTCGTGGTCATTGTAAGCCCGGTCTTTAAGGTGCTTCTTATTTTCTCGTCGAGGGGTCCCTTTCGCTTGAGCAATCTTGTTGTTAAAAGGATGTCACTATCCACCGAATATCCAATAAGCATTAAAAGAGCAATCAGGGTTCCAAATGAAAGTTCGAGGCCAAAAAGATTCATAAAAGCCATCGTGATTACAATATCCGAGAATGCGGAAAGAATAACTGCAATTGATGGAACAAATGTCCTGAACACCAGAAATACGATAATGGCCATTAATATGAATCCAAATAAAATTGCCTCTATAGCCTGGATCTGTAGCGTTTTTCCGAACTGTTCACCCATGTCCTGCAACTGATAGTCTTTATATTCGGCACCTATCTTACTAATCAATTCATCTTTTTGAGATTGTGACATTGGCCCGAACTGAAGCATCTTTCTATTACCGCTATCTCTTACCTCAAGTATGTGATAATCTGAGAATTCGGATATCAAAACTTCATTGGACTTATCCGTATCTATTGTAACAACCGTACCGCCCCTGAATTCAACACCCAATGAAACGGGGGAGCCTGTAGTTGCATAAAAATATCCCAGAACAAGTAGTGAAAAAACTAAAATGGTAATCGGTACCGTCATTAACTTTTTGACTGGATATGCTGTAATATCAATTCTTTCCATCTTAAACTCTCGATTATTGTTTACAATGGGTCATTAAACTTGCTATGAATGTATATCAAGATCAGCTTTAAAACTTCTTCCACTTCCCTATTATCATATACCGAGATATTTGATAGATAAGATACTGATATACCCCATCCATCCAATGGATACCCGTATAATAGATGCACCCATAAGGTATACCTATACAAACTAAGATGGGCAAAGGAAAGTGATATTATGAAAGCATATATCCAAAAGATCGTTGAAGGACAAGATCTTACAAAAGAAGAATCCAAAAGTGCAATTTCTGAAATATTTAGGGATGCTACCGATGCACAGATTGGAGCTTTTTTAATTGGCTTAAAGATGAAAGGTGAAACCGTTGATGAAATATCTGGTTTTGCTATGGGGATGAGAGAAGCGGCACGTACAATTGCACCTGATGTACCCTCACTTGTTGACACATGTGGTACAGGTGGCGACCGGTTTAACACAATAAACGTGAGTACGGCAGCGGCAATAGTAACTGCATCCGTGGGAGTTTCAGTTGCAAAACACGGTAATTACGCAATGACATCAAAATGTGGTAGTGCAGATGTTCTGGCTGAGCTTGGTGTTAAAATTGACATGGAGCCAGACCAGGTTAAGACCATGATAGAAAAAGTCGGATTCGGTTTCATGCTTGCTCCTGTATTTCATCCGTCAATGAAAAGAGTTGTTATGCCAAGAAGAGAGCTTGGTGTTAGAACTGTGTTCAATATCCTGGGCCCCCTTACAAATCCGGCAGGTGCAAAAGCCCAGGTGATAGGAGTCTTTGATGAAACGATGTGTAAAAAACTTGCAAACGTCTTGATGGAGCTTGGGGCAAATAGAGCACTTGTTGTACATGGTGATGGAATGGATGAAATTTCAAATGCCCGAAAGACAAAAGTTGCCGAGTTAAAGGATGGAAAGGTAAGCACTTATGAAATAACACCAAAAGAACTTGGTTACAAAATGTCTTTCATCGAAGATATAGCCGGAGGAAGTGTAGAAGAAAATGCCAGAGATATTGTTGAGGTGTTTAAAGGCACTCAAGGACCAAAAAGAGATATTTTGTGTATGAATTCAGGTGCCAGCATTTATGTCAGTGGTCTTTCAGAAACTATAAAAGAAGGAGTGAGG
>DAOWMC010000175.1 GCA_030643285.1 Methanobacteriota archaeon
GCGATCTTTTCAGACAGGGCTCTTTTTGCCAATTCCGGATAAACCTTTAATTTTCCACCAGAGAGTCCTTCTGGATTTAGCATTCCAAGAATCAGATTGGCATCAGTCACTGTTGGGTTTTTCCCTGAGAGTCCATAGCATGCAGGGCCAGGATCAGCTCCCGAACTTAAAGGCCCGACTTTCAGGGCAACACCCTGATCAACCCATGCAATCGTTCCGCCACCGCCACTGACTTCGGCCAGATCGATAAAGGGATATCTAACAGGATAGCCACTTCCCTTTACAATGCGGCCACCATGAACCCTTCCACCGACTTCATACTCATTTACCATCTGAGGTATACCATTAATCACCACTCCGGCCTTGGCCGTTGTGCCCCCCATATCAAAACTCAATATATTTTCAACACCAAGCATCTTACCCCAATACGCTGAAGCAGTCACTCCTGTTGCCGGACCTGATTCAATCGTAGCAACAGGTATTTTGGAGGCTACTTCAACCGTAGCCAGGCCACCATTGGATTGCATCACATAAAGGGGTGCATAAACCCCAAGCTCTTCAAGCTTTTTTTCAATTTTTTCTAAATATTTTGATATGACCGGAATAAGTAAGCTGTTAATCACCGTGGTACTTGTGCGCTCGTATTCACGATATGCGGGATCCACCTCAAAAGAAGCTACTACCACCGTTTCGGGTAACTCCTCCGAAAGTATTTCTTTAACCCTGCTTTCATGCTTGGAATTGGCATAAGAATGAAGAAAAACGATGGCCACTGTTTCAACCCCTTCTTTTTCAATTTTTTGGCCAAGATTTCTCACTTCCACTTCATCTAAAGGTTTTAAGACTTGTCCCCGGTGGTTAATCCTTTCATTAATTGTAAATCTCAAATTTCGTTCAATCAGGGGTTTTGGCCTTTCAAAAAATGGATTGTATAGCTCATTCCTTTTTTGTCTTCCTATCTCTAAGATATCCTTAAAGCCCGAAGTTGTAACGAGGGCTCCTTTAGGAATATTCAGACCAAGCTGGCCCAAAAATAGGTTGGTTCCAACAGTTGAAGCATGAATAAGTAATAATACTGTTCCAGGGGCCCTATCAATCAAACATTTGAAAGCCTCAATCACACCTTCACTTGGATCGGTGGGTGTTGAAGGAGATTTTATAAGAATAGTTTTGCCAGTCGCTTCATCAAAAGCCACCAGGTCCGTAAACGTCCCTCCAACATCAATTCCTATTCTATACTTAGCGTTCATGGTGAGACGAGATGGGATTTGATTAATTATATAACAAAGTATACTGCTATCTTATTATCATTGTTCCTGACCCCTGGTCGGTAAATATTTCTTCCAACAGTGCATGGTTTTTTAAACCGATTATGTGTGCACTACCTACACCACCTTCAATTGCACTCATACACCCTTTGATCTTGGGTAACATACCCCCCGATATCGTTTCACCTTCCAGCAAATGTGCACACCCATCAAACGTTATCTCCCTTATGAGGCTACCATCATCATTTAGATTTTTCATCAAACCCAACACATCTGAAATTATAATCAGCTTATCCGCATGTAACGCACTTGCAAGCATACCTGCCCCCTCATCTGCATTGATATTCAAGGATCCTCCATTTCCATCCGAACCTATTGAAAAAATAACCGGTATATAGCCTCTTTCTATAATCAGTGAGATAATCCCCGTATTTACCTCTGAAATGGTTCCTACAAACCCCAACTCCTCATTCCTCTTTTTTGCCATGAACACATTTCCCGATACGCCCGAAAAACCTATTGCACGTCCTCCAAGCTGGTTAATCCTCCATACTATTTTGCTGTTGATATCATGAAGCACACCTATGACAATCTTTAACGTGTTTTTGTCAGTCACCCTGAGTCCATCAACAAAAGTGGAGTTGAGCCCCAGTTCATCCATCACCTTTGATATCTGTTCACTCGCACCATGCAAAACAACGGCATTTATACCTGCCTTTTCCTTTAATAGAATTATATCCTGAAGTACCGACTCCAACATTTCAACATTTGATAGTACCTTACCACTGAACTTTATCACAAATGTTTTGTCCCTGAATTTCTCAGCGTACTTAAGAGATTTTGCTATCAAATCAAAGTTATTATCATAGGGATCATTGTTATGTAACATGCTATTCATTTAGGTACCTATTACCTTTAAACCTATCATCTGGTTGGTATAGGCCTGTAATTTTACTTCCATAAAAATGCATACGGCAATCTCTGCATCAGCTCTGCCAAAAACCTGATGACAAGGGCAAAAACATCATATACCGCACGTAGAAACTCAGATACCACACTGTTTGGTATCCTTGCGTATCCGCCAAGAAGGTACGCAATCCCACCAGATCCGCTTAATGGCCCTATGATTGTAGAGACGTAGTCAGTCGTTGCATTTGATAAATTGGAAACATAGCTACTCTCTGTTACATTTGCAATGTCACGGAAGGTTGGTACAGTCCAAAAGACCATGCCCCATATCCTTTCGGTTATAACATCTAGTTCAGACTGTGTCAGTGTGAATATCTCGTTTAAGAACTTTTCAGAAAGAATAAGTACATTTGTAAATGTTTTTGTCGTTTCCGTGCCGAAAGCTGTTATGTTGTAGGCCCCACCATAGGGGAATGTACCCGGAAGTTCTTCCGTCGTCTCGGAAAGGAATTGAATGAGTAATGGCAGCAGCTCAAACAGTTTTTCAGTGAAACGTGGATCAATGTTTCCTCTACCCTCTTTTAATATGTATGTGATACCCGTTGTATCATTTCCTAAAATGTCAGGTAGATAGTAGACGGTGTCGTTTATAAGTGTATCAACTTTGGCAATATCTACATTTTCTGCGATGAAATTTATGTTTTTTGATCCCCAGTACATAACACCCCAGATTCGTTCACCGGTCGAATTTAGTTCTGCCGGATAGTTATTCAGAATCGAATCCATAAGTATTACAGAAAAATCGAGTGCTTGAGGTGCAAGTGAAAGCCCGGTGAAATCATCCATACTTGGAACGGGCCCAGAGGGTGGCAGCGAATCTGAAATATTTCGCATAACCCATGAAACAATGTGTAACGAGTAATCCACCATATCCAAAAGATCGTCAAGGAACGGTTTTAACACGGTTCCCTGATCCACATTCATTGTATTGTTCATGAAATATGTGAGGGCTTTTGTACCGTTTACAGGCCCGATAAGATCAGGTAAAACCTCTGCTGTCGCATTTGTAAAGTTGTAGACATCGGCACGGTTAGTTCCACTGGCAAGCGAATTTACATCCTCAAGCAACCAGTAGGTTATACCCCAAACCTGACCAAATAGCGTATCGAGCTCGGACTCACTTAATTCACCCGAGTCAAATATCTCATACAGTACCTTATTTAGTAGATATATAAAGTTCTGAAGCAGTTTTATCGTCTCGGATACATGATCAACAATATTTGGAGATGATGATCCATCATCGGGGAAAGCAACAGGGACCTCTTTTTGTAGAGCCATAAACGTTGTTAGAAATCTCCAGAGCTGATATGTAAATCCGGTATTTGCGACATCTGATATGTGTCTGATCAGATAAGTCATATGGGATGAGCC
>DAOWMC010000003.1 GCA_030643285.1 Methanobacteriota archaeon
CCTATTTCAGACATCGGATCAAGCAGATTAACACCTGCTGAAACAATGGCACCGATCACATTTCCTGCCTTTGTGGACGAAATATTTGCATCTCCAATCGTGTTTATCAAATCCGGAATGGCGCTGAATATGGTTGTTAAGCCTTTGAGAATAATCTTCATTAACTCCTGTGCATACATCTTTTAACCCAAATCCAATATTTTATTGATTGCTTTATATCTCTCTATCATTCACTCTTCAATTTGATTCGATGTGATTGTAAATAAAACATAGAACAATTATACGAATGTGACATGATATTTGTATTTATAATTTATAAATTTTGTGAAATTATATCAGGATTATGAGTGTTTTATACTAAAGAATAGTTGATCCGAATGACTTAACCAAAGATGCAAAAACGTTTTGTATCAAAGCTTTGTATGTGTCCTGCTCTATATAGAGGAAACTATTTCTGTCTATACAATTAAGGTTTTTAACAGTTGTTGCATGGGAATATGAAAACGATCGTACTAAAAATCGGGGGCAGCCTTATAAAAGATAGTCATAATATAGTAGACTATCTTGCAAAATGCATACAAATATCAGAGTTCAGGGTTGTTGTGGTGCCGGGGGGCGGCCCGTTTGCAGATGCTGTAAGAAGACATTCGGATAAACTTTCCAATGACAGTGCCCATTGGATGGCAGTTTTAGCAATGGATCAGTATGGTATCTACCTTTCGGATAGAGGGGTATCAACAGTTGAAGACATTGATCAGATTGCCGGGGGATTATCTATTATGCTTCCTTCTAAATTACTCTGGCAAAAAGATCCGCTCCCCCATAGCTGGGATGTAACATCTGACACAATCGCAGCATGGTTTGCCAGCCAGCTTGAAGCCAAGTTAATAAAAGCAACAGATGTTGACGGAATATTCATAAATAACAAGCTGGTAGAGAAGATAAATGCAAAACATTTATTCGATATGGAAACATGTATGGATCCGAAATTACCAATGTTTCTGTTAAGTGAAGGAATAGATTGTGTTATTGTAAATGGGAGATACCCAAAAAGAGTATTAGGTGCAATTGAAGATGATACTTTTATCGGTACAACTGTAATTGGTACCGAGTGACAAAAAAAGCATCTGATTAATAACATATTAACATATGACGTAATCTATATGATATTTAGACATAATATTGCATGTTCTCATTACAAAACGACATATTTATATGTTGTTAAATCATACATTGGTTGTAAGGTGGATAAACATGGACATATGGATGTGGCGCCAGGCAAATCAGAAATGCTGGCGAGTTGAAACAGATACTGTGAAAGGTACGATTAAAGTGTATGATGAGGCTGGATGTGTCATCTCAGACCGTGATGGATTAAGCAAAGAGGTAATTGACCTTATAGAAAAAAATTTTTTTGATATAGTGGCCAAAAGGGTTGAAAAAGCAACCGTTATTGTAGAGGAGAAACATTTTGATCCTATGTATGCCTGAATGCACAGTTACGGCATAAAATTTTTCAGGGGCTTAATTTGGCCCTGATATCTATTAAACCTGCAAATTTAATGTTATATATGTTTATAGCCATTAAATGCTGGATATACGCATAAAAACATCAAAAAAATTTGTTTTACTATTTTTACTATTGAATTTGCCATTTCATAGATGTTAAACATTTTTTGGGTTGTACGATATTAACAGCAAATTATATGACGTATGCAAAATTATATGTCATCAAAGTGGTTTTTTTAGAGTTTAGAGGTATGGAATATGGATGATGAAGTTATCACAGAGATACATCGAGATTATATATATAACTTGACAAAAAAAGGAGAGAGAGTAGATGGTAGATCATTTAGCGAGTATAGGGATATTTCAATAGAGACCAATATAATAAGCAGGGCTGAAGGTTCAGCACGCGTAAAGATTGGTGATACACAGGTAATTGTTGGGGTTAAGATTCAACCAGGCGAACCATATCCCGACTCCCCCAATAAGGGCGTAATTATAACAAATGTGGAACTGGTTCCACTGGCATCACCTGAATTTGAGCCTGGCCCACCCAATGAAAATGCAGTAGAACTTGCACGTGTTGTGGATAGGGGCATCAGGGAATCAGGGGCAGTGGATCTATCAAAACTTTGTATAGAGGATGGAAAAAAGGTTTGGATATTATTTATTGATGTGCATATCATTGATGATAATGGAAACTTGGTCGATGCATCTGCATTAGGTGCAATAGCTGCCCTCAGAACCGCACATATTCCAAAAAAACAGTATAATATGGGTGATGAAGATGAAGCGCTACCGGTTAATGATGCACCAGTGGCCATCACAGCAATCGAGTTTGAGGGGGAAATCATGTATGACCCTGGTTTATATGAAGGAAAAGTTGCCTCGGTTAAACTCACCGTAATATCAAACGCAGAAGGTGCACTGTCGGGGATGCAAAAAAGTGGTGATGGGCCACTCACAGAAGAGCAAATCAATAGTATAGTTACTACAGCAATAGAAAAGGCAAAAGGAATACGCGAAAAATATCTGGAGATATAAATGGCCAAGAAATATACCAAAAAGGGAAGAAAAAGCAGATCTGCGGGCCGTTTTGGAGTTAGGTATGGGAGAAAATCTCGTAAGTTAATTGCCGACATTGAAGCTCAGATGCATTCAAAGCACAAGTGCCCAAGATGTGATAGACCGTCCGTTTCCCGGGTTGGTACGGGTATATGGAAATGTTCCAAATGTGATCTTATATTTGCAGGGGGTACGTATCTACCCCAAACGCCAGCCGGTGTGACTGTTAAAGCATCCATCAAAAAAGTAGCTGAGTAATCTGTGGTTTTTTTGTGAAGGATTTTTCTGCCTATGTGTGCTTATTTATCCTTTGGTTTAAGCATCAAAAAAACTTTTGGCGTGGATAGCTGAACTGGTATTGGGTATCTTGTACCTGATTTGTGCGTTTTTTCAAGGCCTTTTATAACATCTCCGATCATCCCGTACGGAATCCCCATAACCAGTTCATCGTCCCCCAAAATCCCGAATCTTCGCTCGCCATAGCAAGGTATCCCCAATTGGGGTTTTTGTGTAATATAGGTCTGGGCAACTGAGTCTGCACATACGGCCTCCCCTGAAGAACCAAAATACAACCTACCACCATCCTTCCAGAGTGCCCCGTGAATCAGTCGCATCATCTGTGCCGAGTTTCCGTAAATAAGTACCAAATCCGGATCCAGTTTGAATCTGTCGAGGGGGGCGGCAAGGATGGCAGAAAATTCCTCTTCTTTGATTCGGGGAATAGTTTCCGACATTTTTTTTGCTGCATCCAAGGAACCCTGATATCGCCCGTAAAACATAGCACCTGATGACATAGAGGTGGGGGTTTTTGCAAAACCAAGTGCAACTTCGCCGACAGGGCACAGATTATCCTCTTTTGTCCCTAAAATCGTCCAGCCATATAACCTGGCATAGCTAAAGATCTGACAGATTGCAATTTCCTCCTCTGGCCTTCTAATCCTCCCCATTCCATTGATATACTCATCGTCTGCATTTTTTAATAGTTTTATGCCGATAGGGAATGTTTTTGGCCTGATTAATTCATTTAGCTTTGCCATATACTCTTTTTTGGTTTCCATTACAATCACCTGGCAACCATTACTTCAGCTTTAGCTCTACTATTTTTCCGTCCGGTTCAACCTCTTCAAAAATCTGCCCTTCAAATTTCATAACCTCTGCATCTTCATCCAACCAGCAATCCGGATGTAATCCTGCTTTCATACAGGTGTGTGTAAGAAAATCTTCCTCGTCCATATCGTGTTCTGTGGCAACCTGTGGGAGTAAAAGTCCCTGACGGAATCCCTTTTTCACGATTAGGCCATGCCTTCCGATTTCTATATTTTTTGGCAAATCCTTTGGTTTTGATTCGATTAATTCAGGTGGCGTAAGCACCGTCACTTCTACAGTTATCTCTTTTAGCTCAATTTCTTTAACCGGATTAAATCTTGGGTCTTTTGTAGCAGCATTCATTGCAGAATCGGTTATGGCCGCCTTTAAGGTGAATTCAGGGGTGGGATATCCAATACATCCCCTCAACTCCCCTTTTTTCCTTAAAGTTACAAAAACGCCCCTTTTTTCAGAAAAAACATCCGAAAACCCGGTTAGCTCCGGTTTTGTATCCTTCGTGATGTGATCCAAAACCGTGTTTCTTGCAAGCTTTACCGCAAGTATTCCTTCCTCTAAAGTTAACATATGTAACTATTGGCGGTGTGTGATATATCTTTTTACTCCAACGTTGCATGGCGTGATTTTATCTCGGCATCGGTTGTTCCCCTGCGTACGATCAACTCTGCTATAATACCATCAAGAACGATAAGTGAGGTTGTCTCAAATATTGTACCAAGTGGCGCCAATGATACGTAATCACCTCTCAACTGCCTTTCCATGTAATCCTCTTCCGTATCTACCTTTGTCCTTCCTTTGACCGTAACCACGGTATCTGCCAGCCTCCCCAGAGTGGATTTCGGATTGGAAGTGATAATTGACAGGGTGGACCCAATATCTTTTGAAACTTTTGCCAGATCATTAATTGATAGTGTTTCACCAGAACCTGATACTGCTATGATCAAATCATCTTTTTTAACGGATGGGGTGGTTGATTCACCTACAACAAACACGTTAAACCCTATGTGCATTAGCCTCATGGCAAACGCCTTTGCGGCCAGCCCGGACCTTCCTGCACCCAATACAAATATTCTATCTGCATTCTGGATGTCACGGATCAATTTTTCTATGTCGTCCCTGTTCAGTCGTTTTACGGTAACATTGAGATGATCTATTATCACATTCATACATGAAATCAGACTACTACAAACCTCTTCCTCTACCATAGCCACTGCATCCTTTTTATTAAAAAAATATTATCTTTCACAATGGTCAAATTTATATAAATCCTAATATATCTAAGTTTTTATATCATTTTTTACAGATGCAACTGTATATATAATCGTCGTAAGAAATTGATGAACCAATCTATTTACTGATAATAAAAAGACGTGATATAATGGCCATATTGGGCATAGACCCCGGAACAACATCAATTGGCTATGGTGTTGTAGAAAAAAGGAAAAATTGTCTTTGTGTAGTTGATTTTGGTTGTATAAACGCATCACCTAAAATATTTAATGAAATCTCGATCAAAACCGAATCTTTTAATTACCTTCCGTTACAACTAAAGAAAATTTATGATGAGGTTACAAGCTTAATAGAGCGGCATCATCCCGAAGAACTTGCTTGTGAGAAGCTTTTTATGTACAAAAACGTAAAAACTGCCATGTCGGTGGGACAGTCAAGGGGCGTAATTATTCTGGCAGGTGTGAACGCTGGTATTGAGGTTTCCGAATACACGCCGCTTCAGGTTAAGCAATCTGTGGTCGGATATGGACGAGCCACAAAAAATCAGGTGCAACAAATGGTAAAAATGCTGTTAAACATGGAAGAGATACCACGGCCAGACGATGCCGCAGATGCTTTAGCTGTTGCTATCTGCCATATAAATTCGGCCGGATTGAGTAAGCTGATAGCCTCCCACAATCACCCATAATTATACAGGAACCATGAATGAAATTGTAATAAAAGGAGCAAGGGAGCATAATCTTAAAAATATTAATATTAAATTGCCAAGGGATAAGCTAATTGTTATAACCGGTCTTTCCGGAAGTGGTAAATCGACACTGGCGTTTGATACGATCTATGCAGAGGGGCAGAGAAGGTACGTTGAGAGCCTGAGTGCATATGCAAGGCAGTTTTTAGGGCAGATGAATAAGCCAGATGTCGATTCAATTGAGGGATTATCCCCTGCAATTTCTATTGAGCAAAAAACGACTTCAAAGAATCCGAGAAGCACAGTAGGAACGGTAACCGAGATATACGACTATCTGAGGCTTCTTTATGCAAGAATTGGTACCCCACACTGCCCAGAATGCGGTAAAGAAATTCGTCCACAGACTGCTCAGATGATATCAAAACAAATTTTGCAAACAAAAAGAGGCGAGCGTCTAACTGTACTTTCACCAGTTGTCAGGGGAAAAAAGGGCACCTACGAAAAGTTATTTGAAAAGTACCAAAAAGAGGGCTTTGCACGGGTTCGTGTGAATAAAAAGATATACACAACCGATGACGAGGTAATTAAATCAATAAAACTTGATAGATACGTAAAGCACTACATCGAAGTCGTTGTAGATCGTCTGGTTGCTGATGATAAAAAACGTCTAAACGAATCACCGAACTTGCACTTAGCCTGTCTTCGGGTTTTGTAATATTTTTGGATGATGATGAAAACGAGACTCTTTTCTCTGCAAATGCAGCCTGTCCCGACTGTGGTATAAATTTTGAAGAGATGCAGCCAAGAATGTTCTCATTCAATAACCCTTTCGGTGCATGCGGGGAGTGTCACGGACTCGGGTTCAGACAGGAATTCGATTCTGACCTTATTATTCCGGATAAGAGTCTGTCATTGATGGACGGGGCAGTTGCCTGTTACGGTAATGATGGTTGGCGAATGCAACAAATCGCAAGTGTTGCTAAGCATGTTGGTTTTGACATTTTCACCCCGGTTAAGGATCTCAAGGAAAAAGACCTTGATGTCGTTTTGTATGGCACAAATAAAAAGATCAGATATAAATATGTTTCAAAGAATCGGGACGCCTCATATAACTTTTATGGGGATTTTGAAGGGGTGATCCCTCAGCTCGAACGACTGTACCATCAGACAAAATCCGACTACAGAAGAAAAGAGATGGAAAAATTCATGCGAATTCTACCATGCCCAAAATGTGAGGGCAGGCGACTAAAAGATGAGGCGCTGGCAGTAACTTTGGGTGGTAAAAATATAGTTGAAATAGCCGATCTTTCAATTAACGATTCGATTTCTTTTTTTAACTGTTTGAAATTGGATAAGAACCAGATGATCATTGCAAAACAGGTGCTAAAGGAGATCAATTCGAGGTTAAAGTTCCTGGATGATGTTGGGCTAAACTATCTTGCGATGTCACGCTCGGCCGGAACATTATCAGGGGGGGAAGCTCAAAGGATCAGGCTTGCCACCCAGATCGGATCAAATCTTATGGGAGTTTTATATGTTCTGGATGAGCCTTCAATAGGTTTACATCAGAGGGATAATGACCGGCTGATAGGGACATTGAAGAGGCTCCGAGACCTTGGAAATACATTGATCGTTGTCGAACATGACGAAGGGATGATGCTCAGTTCGGATCATGTTATTGACCTTGGCCCCGGTGCGGGAATTCACGGTGGAGACATCGTATTTGAAGGGGCGCCTGTTAAGTTGAAAAAGTCAGAAAAGTCACTTACAGGTCTGTATCTTTGCGGTAAAAAGAAAATAGATGTCCCCGACAAAAGAAGAAAGCCAAAGGGATTCATGACCATCGTTGGTGCCTCTGAAAACAACCTGAAAAATATAGATGTTTCGATTCCCGAAAAAGTCTTTACAGTTGTCACAGGGGTCTCTGGAAGTGGAAAGTCGACTCTTGTACACGAGATACTTTATAAGGCCTTCATGAGGCGGATTTACAATTCAAAAGATATTCCAGGATCTCACAAAGATATTCTGGCTGATATCCCAATCGATCGTGTTATCTTAGTCGATCAGAGCCCAATTGGCAGGACACCAAGGAGTAACCCGGCAACTTACACCAAAGTTTTTGATGAGATCAGGGAACTATTTGCAAAGACAAAGGAGGCAAAGGTCAGGGGTTATAAGCCCGGAAGATTCTCATTTAACGTATCCGGTGGAAGATGTGAAAATTGCAGGGGTGACGGGCTTATAAAAATAGAAATGAACTTTTTGCCTGATGTTTATGTTGAGTGCGAGGAGTGTAAAGGTACCAGATACAACGATGAGACGCTGAGCGTCACCTATAACGGCAAAAACATCTCGGAAATACTGAATATGACTGTTGAAGAGGCCCATTCATTTTTCGAGAATATTCCAAAGATAAAGGGGAAACTTCAGACGCTGTATGATGTTGGGCTTGGCTACATTAAACTCGGACAGAGCGCAACGACACTATCTGGCGGTGAGGCCCAGAGGATTAAACTGACAAGAGAGCTCTCAAAGCGCTCAACAGGACATACCGTTTATATACTGGATGAACCCACAACCGGCCTTCATTTTGATGATGTAAAAAGATTGCTTGATGTGCTTCAAAGGCTTGTGGCGAAGGGGAACTCGGTTATCGTAATCGAGCACAATTTAGACGTAATCAAAACGGCAGACTACATAATCGATTTGGGTCCCGAAGGTGGTGACAATGGCGGAGAGGTTATCGCAAAAGGGACACCAGAAGAGGTGGTACAGGATAAGCATAGTTATACGGGAGATTATTTGAAAAAGGTTTTGTAATCACTCCGATCGATTCCAATACTTTCACATTTTAATCCCAAGTTCTTCACTTGCTATCCTTAAAAATGGATCCATTGCCGTTAGTTTCCCTATATGTTCTCTCTCCACCTCAATATAGCCTGCATTGTATGCGGCGCTCAGGCTAATTTTTCCATGCATTAACTCTTCTGCAATTTCTTCTGAAAGCTCAATTGTAAAATCAGGCTCATCGAGCTTACCCTCTCCACTCAATAATGATCGTTTTACAGTTTGCCCATAGTGCGCCCCTATACCGGCAGACGGTATCTTGTAGTTGAATCTTATGGTGTCCACTGTTTTAGCGTATTTTTTGGTAAGATATTTCATAAACTCGCCCTCTGTTTCTTCAGTGGCATTCAACCATGTTACGAAGAGTTCAATGTCCCATTCACCGGAATCCCTGGCATCTTTTATTTTTTTAACATTTTCTGGCATTTTTTCTTTTGATTTATAACCACATAACGCTTCATCCCCTTCATCTATGTTGGGCATCTGTTTCATTGCCTTGCCCAGGTTTCCTGATATTTTAATTCTTCCATCCATCACTCCGTTAGTCCATAGGGACTCCACAGAAGATTTACGTAATATTGCATCTTTTGCAATCTCCTCCGTTATCACGCTGGTAAGGTCAGGATACTTATATAAACCTTTTCCACCCGAGATTGAAACCTCTATATTGGTTTCAATGTGTGCCACCACATTAGCTTTCGAAATGTCAAAATTGACTTTCATAATACCCATATCCTTGATCCGGTCCTTAAGCTCCTCGTTGTTTTCGTATATCTCTGAAATGGCTTTCAGATATAATGGAAAGACTTTGGCATCGGATTGCTCTTCTAATATTTTTTTTATCTCTTCAAACACCATTTGTTTACCCCATCTTCTTTTTCACTCAACCAAAATTAGGGTGCATATTAAATTTATTGATATTATTCACATATCTTATGTAACATCATAATTAATCTATCGTATTTTGTTTGATTTTGGTCACCTTACGTAACCACAACCCATAATACAAATAATGACCTATATATATTGAGGGTTGTAGAATGGAAATCAAAGATATAATATCGGATCAATATAAAAAATTAGATGCAGAAGAGACTCTATCGCATGCGTTATCACTTTTTGGAGGGGATGAGGATGATACAAATGTGCTGCTGGTCTTTAAGGATAAAAAATTTGCTGGTATCGTTTCACAAAGAATGATACTCAGGTCAAAAAGAGACCCTGCCGAGAAGATAAGAACTCTATTAAAGCCATCTCCAAAAGTATCAAGTGAGGATAAGATATTTCACATTGCCAAATTAATGTTCGAAAACGAACTGAGGTACATACCTATTTTTGATAACTCGGATATATTAGGGGTTGTGAGAGATGAAGATGTTTTGAACATGATGAGTCAGACCGAGTTTGGCGATGAAAAGATAAAAGAGTTCATGACTGAAGAATTGATAACAGCCGATGAAGATGATACCATTGCATCTGTAATTAATATTTTCAGAGAGAATGGAATAACCAGAATGCCTGTTTTGTCTGGGGATAAGTTGGTTGGTATGGTAACAATGCATGACTTTATAAAGGTCATCGTTCCGAAAAATAGGCCGACTTCCGGTTCAATGACCCCAGATAAAAGACCTTTGCTCGGATTACCTGTTAAAAGTATAATGTCCGAAGATGTAGTCACGATAAAACCGGATGATACGATTAAAAATGCAGTTAAAAGTATGATTGAATTGGGTATTTCAGGTTTGATTGTCAGCGAAAACGGTTTCATGGATGGTATCGCTACAAAGACTGATCTGTTGAGTGCGATATCACGGATGGGCCAGGAGGAGAAGGACTTTTATGTGCAGTTTTCAGGAGAGATAACAACTGATACGAATGACATCGCCTCAGGGCTCGATAAATTCACATCCAAGTTTGAAAAATATTTGGAAAAAGGGATTTTACATGTATACTTCAAACATCATGGGCAGACACATAATAATGTTCCACTGGTGTTATGCAAAATTAAAATAAGCTCCCCAAAGGGTTCTTTTGTAGGAAAAGGCGAGGGTTGGGGAGAAGATGCTGCATTCCACATAGCACTCGATCATGTTGAGCGGCATATTCTAAAGATGAAAGGGATAGCCAAGGAGAAATGGGCTGAAAAGAGATTACTGGATAAGATAAGCTTTTAATTTTTCCTGAATCCTTTCTTATCCGAATATTTTCTGATCAGGTTGCTTATCTCGTCGCTATACCATCCCTTCTTTATGAAAAGGGGATATATCGGAAGTCTTTCCTTCAGGTTTATCCCCTGCATCATCTCCATCAGTTTTCTCTGGCTTGGCCATTCTGATTCAGGGTTTATGTAATCGATTGTCTGTTCTGATACACCCCCAAGATCAGATGCGCCGCATAAAACAAGTTCGTATGGTGAGGTAAGGTTTGGTGGTACCTGTATGTGTACCTCTTTTGGAAGAATCTCATGAGCAATTGCCACCGTCTTTTTAATATCGTCAAAAGAAGGTGGGGGACACTCGCTCATTTTTGTGCCAGGTTTTGGGGTAAAAGGTTGTATTATGATCTCCTGTATGTGTCCATATCTAACGTGCAAATCTCCTATCTTCAAAAGTGAATCGATCCTATCTTCCCAGGACTCTCCGATTCCTATCAAAATACCTGTGGTAAAGGGAATATTTAATTTTCCGGCATCACATATTGTTTGAATTCTTTTCTTTGGATCTTTACCGGGTGACCTTTCATGAATGCTAAGGGTGGCAGTCGTCTCAAGCATCAGACCCATAGATGCATTTAATGGCTTTAGCAATTCAAGTTCATCATAGCTCAAGAGTCCCATGTTGCTGTGGGGAAGGAGTCCCGAATCGATCGCCATCTTACTCAGATCCACCAGATAATCAACCATTTTGGAATATCCCAGATCACCCAACCATTCTTTAAATTTCGGGATCTCTTCAGGACGTTCTCCAAATGTAAATAACGCTTCAGTTGCACTTTTATTCTTTCCCAGTATTCCTTTAACATCTTCTTTTGATAACAGATACGCTTCTCCAGCATCTATTGGCTGCCTGAATCCGCAATATTGACACCTGTTTCTGCAAACATTTGTTACCGGTATGAATATGTTGCGGGAAAATGTGACACAATCAGGGATATTTGTGGGTAATTTTTTTGAGTGGATTATATCCTTTATAAGTTTTCTATCCATATCTCATCACATCAAATGCAGTGTGCTTTTTGTGTATTAGTATCTGTGAAATTATTGCCTTTGAAGGTGACTTAGCTAAACCACTTTATCCACCCTCAGCTTTAAGGCCAATGCCACACCTATTTCTTGTGCATCTTGCCCTTCTATAAAATTGCACTTCCTATCCCAGACCGGAGGATATAACTTTAGCAACTTTATCTGGTCTGTTTGAGAAAGATCAACCTTCAGATCACTTGCACAAAGTGTTGTAATCGGTTTATTCTGAACAGCTTTAATCTCTTTTATCCCTGCATACCGAAGATCACCAAGTTCGTTACTTACCGTGACAAGACTCGGAATTGGTGCTTTAATCACTTCATACCCGTTGGGAAGTACCCGCTCCACGATTACGCCATCCTCTCTCAGTTCAACTTTTCTTGCAAGCGTAACTGATGGAATCTTTAAAATCTCTGAAATACCCGGGCCCACCTGTGCAGCATTCCAGTCCGAGGCCTGTCTCCCCGTTAAGACAAGATCATATGTTCCGATTCTTTTGATTGCAGAAGATAGTGTAATGGCAGTCCAGTATGGGTCAAGGCCTTCAAAGCTGTTATCTTCAAGGAGTATAAGTTCATCAGCACCTACTGCAAGGGATTTTCTTAATACGGGCTTTGCCAGACGTTTTCCCATGCTCAGCACAGTTACCTTACAAGCAGCCTCATCTTTTATACGAAGTGCAGCCTCAAGCGCATTTTCATCAAAAGGACTCATTACAGGTGGAATGCCCTTTGGGATAACCTTTTTCGACTCTGAATCAACCTCAAAAGCTGAAGGAGGGCCTTCGGGGTCTGGCACCTGTTTCACACAAACGATAATATTTAGTCCTTCCTTCATTTAAGCTCCCCCAGTTTCTTTATGAATGCCGGTAGAATATCTTTATAGTCACCAACAACCCCATAATGGGCTACCTTGAATATATTTGCTTTTGAATCTTTATTTATGGCCACAATGCGCTTTGATTCTGACATTCCGGCAAGGTGCTGGCTTGCCCCGGATATACCAACCGCTATGTAAAGATTGGGAGTTACGATCTTTCCGGTCAGACCTACCTGATGTGTTGAGGGGGCCCACCCTAAATCACAGGGAGGCCTACTTGCACCTACTGCCCCACCCAAAAGCTTTGAAAGCTCTTCTATCTGTTCAAACCCATCAGGGCCGCCAATTCCCCGTCCGCCACTTACGATGATATCCGCATCTTCAAGTTTGATTCCTGTAGCTTCTTCTTTCACCTTTTCAATTACAGTGGTTCTGATTATGAGTTCATCAATCTCTGTGTCAAACTCGATAACCTCTCCTTTTCTGTTCTCATCGTAAGCTATAGGGGACATTGTCTTTGATCTGACTGTTACGATCTGGGGTTTTACCTCGCATACATAAACCGCCAGGGCGTTGCCCCCATACACTGGCTTTGTCTGAAGGAGGAGTTTTGTATCCTGATCGATTGACAGATCGATACAATCGGTGGTCAGCCTCGTCTTCAGTCTAAAGGATAGTCTTGGAGCAAGGTCCCGTCCAACTGAAGTTTGTCCAAATAAAATAATGTCCGGATTCAACGCTTCGCATAGTCTTTCAAGAACTGTTGTACATGCGTCACCGTTATAACTTTTAAGTAGCGGATCATCAATAACATAGACCTTGTCAGGGCCAAAATAGACAAGTTCATCTGCAATTCTTTTGATGTCACTTCCTAAAACCACTGTAAGTAGCTCTACACCCAAATCATCGGCAAGTTTTCTTCCAACCTGAAGTAGCTCTAACGTGATTGGTGCGATATTTTCCTCTACTTCGCAAAAGACCAGTACACCTCTATACTCATCCATCTCTAAATCGCCTGCATTAAAAGCTCTATGACATCATAGACCTCAAAGTCCTCGCCCATCTCTTTTATCGCATCCTTGAAATTTCGCTCACACCATGGACAGGCTGTAACGATAGCTTTGGCTCCGGTTTCCTTTGCCTCTATAATCCTCTCTTTTGCTGTCCACATGGTAAAGTCCGAATAAGCCTCCATTACACCTCCACCAGCTCCACAGCAAAGTGAATTCTCCTTACTTCTTCGCATCTCCAAAAGTTCGATTCCCGAAATCGAATGCAAAATGCTTCTGGGTGCGTTATATACACCTGAGATCCTTCCGAGGTGGCAGGGGTCATGATACGTGATTTTCATGGGAACTTCCTTTACAGGCTTTATCTTTTCTTCACGTATCAGCCGGTTTATGTATTCGGTGATGTGTAATATTTCCACATCCATATCTTGTTCGAGTGCGGGATAAATCCGTTTGAATGCGTCGTAACAATCAGAACATGATGTTATAAGTTTAGTTGCACCTGAAGCCTTTACTCTTCCCACAAGGTCTTCTGCATACTTTTTTGCCTCACCCAGATAACCAATTTCATAGACACGTCCACCACAGCATGATTCTTCGGCTCCTGCCATACCCAAATCCACACCTGCATCTTTCAGGAGTGTTACTGCACCTCTAACAATTGGCCATAGTTCTTTGTCATATGAGAGTCTGCATCCGGCATGGAAAATAACATCCACCTTTTCTTTATTTATATCCTTTATGTCAAGGCCCTCGGCCCATTTTCCGCGATCCTCTTTTGGCTCTCCGAGTACATTATCTTCCCGTTTCAAGCCATCTATCATTGCCATGTGTTCGGCGATAAGCTCTCCCTCCTCGACATACTTAGCCTTCAAATCAACGAACAACTGGAGGTGATCTGCCTTAAATCCACTCAGGCTATGACACTGCTCCCTGCATGCACCACACCCCGTACAGCTATAGATTATTTTCATCAATCGGTCTGTTGCCTCGGTGATCTTACCTTCAACGATACCACGGGTTATCTCAATTCTTCCGGATGCATAAAATGACTCAAACCCAAAGTATGCGGCACTTGGGCATATAGGCATCCATCCATCTATCGTGTGCCAGTTTGCCACGTAGCAGAGATGGCAGTGAAGACAGTGATTAAAATCTTTTTCATATTTATCCAGGTTCATTCTACCGCCTCCGGTGGCTTACCCGGGTTCATTATGCTATTGGGATCGATGAATCGTTTAATATCCCTCCAGAACTCCCCATACTTTCCAAGAACCGACGCATCAACAACACCTGGAAATGCCCTGAACCATCCATAAATTCCAACGTCAAGGAGCCTCTCTATCAATTCCTTGTTCAGTTTTACCATCCTCTGAACCTGATCCGGATCTGATGCATCCCAGAATATACATGGATCGTTATAGGTCAGTTGCCCGTTGAAAGGTGCTACAGGCATTGCTTCGTAGTGCAATCCTTCAAGATCATACTTTTTGCATACCTCCTTACATACCCGGTAATACTCGGGAACAAGTTTCATCACACCGTAAAACGAACAACCATATAAATTTCCGGCCCTCCATCCACCGACCGCAGAGCGCATGCACATATGATCTTTAACCATCACGTCTGAGGGCATTGGCATAAACATTCCACCTGTGGATTTAAGTATCTTTTTGATTGCCTTTTCGTCTGCGGCAACTCTATCGGCGCTACCCTCCAAAAAAAGGACCATCGCAAAGAAATCCTCATCATCCTTCGTTCCTAAAGGTGAATCAGGCATCATTAGTTTCATTATATTCGGACTGAAAGTCATCGCCCACATTCCTGCGACCAGGTCCTCCTTTGCAAATCTTATTGTTGGTTCAACCATCGCATCTATCGATTTATACATGGCAAATTTTACCTTTATCTCTTCTGGCATCGGGTAAACCTTGATCCGTGCCTTTGTAATCACCCCAAGATTTCCCGGACTTCCCTGAAATAACTTACAAAAGTCAGGCCCATTTACGATGCCACTATATGGAATACCATTCGGGGTAGCAGCAGAACCAGTCTCCAAAACCTCGCCGTTTGGAAGAACAACTTCGATAGTCAGCAGATGGTCGATTCCGTACCTCGTTGAAGATCCATATATACCTCTGAGCATATAATTTGCCAGAACAGAAACTGTTGCAGGTGCATCAGGTGTTATTGCCCTAAGACCAGTTCCTTTCAGAGCCTCAACAAGCTGAACAAATGTTGCTCCAGGCTCGATCGTGGCAGTCATCATCTCTTTGTCGACATCTATTATACGATTCATCCTCCTTAGATCAAGTAGTATTCCCCCTTTGCTTGCTATACAGAGCCCTTTTCTATTTATTCCGGCAGAGAGTGGCACAACAGGTATTTTGTTTTCATTTGCAAGGCGCATGATATCTTGAACTTCTTCTTTTGTGGCTGGTTGTACCACATAGTCTGGCAAATGTGGTGGGACAATCGGGCATTGGTCATCCCTTTCAAATGGTATAAGGTCTGCAACATCACAGGACACACGATCACCCACGATACCAAAAAGCTCTTTTTCGATATTGCTCATAGCTTTATCCTCCATCTTTCATCTTTTTACGTTATCTTTTTATA
>DAOWMC010000116.1 GCA_030643285.1 Methanobacteriota archaeon
ACATATATCTTTTCTTCAGCATACCGACGACCCGGGTAAGAGGCTCTTACAACAATTTGCTCTCCCCCTATAGTCCTTTCAGATACATTAAACGTATATGTCATATTTCCATTCACGTCAGTCGTGTTCGTAAAATCCGTATTGGGCCCGATTATACTTACAGTTGCACCGTAAACAGGCCCGCTTTCATTAGACACTGTAACAATCAGTGGCGATTCTATATAATATAATGAATCATCCGGATCATCATCATCTTCCTGTGATATTATCATACTTAGACGCATCACATTACCGTGTTCAATCCTGAATTTTGGCTCGTTTGCAGCAACACCACTAACCGAAAGAAGACCCATCACAATCACTATCACCATCAAACAGGTACAAATGCTTAGTATCTTTTTCATTTTTAACCCCTTTCCATTTATAGGTTTTTCACAACTGTGCTATAACCTCTGTTTCTTTGTAATATACGATTACATCATGTGCACTGGTATCATCTTTTCCCACTATTTTAACCGTTGTGGTTTTTGTAGCCTTATCTTTTGTAATCTCATATTCGTTTGCCGTATCATCCAGGTCTGATTTTTCAAGCATATCATCAAAGTAATCATACCAGCCCCTGTAGAACATACTATCTTCCACCACAAATGTTACTTCATTCATGGACATTTCTTCGGATTCTGTAACATTTCCACGTTTAAGTCGAATCTGCACTGAACCACTACCACCAACAGAGCCACCTGTATCGACACCTCTAATTGTTATACCATGTATGTGGACGTGAGTGGTATCATCCTCATCAACAATAACATACATCATCGGATCACTTATTATTTCTGCATAATCCTGGTATGAATACCTGAGAAAAACCGCACCGTTTTCATATGAAATTATCTGATCTCCGCTACGATATTCAATGTACCCGGTACCATTTTCCTCGCTTGCGTTGTAGATATAAAATGACCCTTTATCCATCTTCATCTTTGTTAACCTTGCCTGTCCCGTTGTGGAAGGTGCCTGCGCGACTTCTTTAATGTCACCCTGAAGTACGATAAAGGCACTTTTCATGTTTTGCATATGTGCCCCCTCTTTTGCAGATTCTATTCGTGGGAGCCCTGTCATGTAGACAACCCCTATTGCGGTTGTTACTATAAAGAGTATAAGCACCATTGCTATTACTGGCGAAACCGCCTCATCTGACCTTACCAATCCTGTTAACCCTGCCAAATCAACCACCATCACCTAAAATATAAAAATTATGAATGTGAGAAGAGCAATCAACAGCATTATTATTGAATGTTTGACACCGTTCAGGACATATCCCTCTCCCATCTGACCTGCTATCAATCCGGAGCAAAATCCCTGAACAAGCGCAGCGTGGAAGAAGATCTCTTTGTATGTCTCAACATCAAAATCAGATGCGATAAAACTTACCCCTGAACTGGCAGCAGATACATCTGGTGTTGGCACGTTTCCAAGAAACATTACCGTTAAAACCAGTATTATAAACAAAAACACTGCAAAAGAGATATACACGACAATAACATACATGAACATTGTCGCCCTTCTTTCCTGCCTGAGATTCTTTGAGGTTACCGCATCCCTTGCCGCTATGGTTAACACCTCTCTTATGTCACCACTGACCTCACTTGCCTTTGTTATCAAATTTACAGTACGTGATATAAAACCTGTTTTGATCCTCTGCTCAAATCTCATAAACGCGGTGGTTGTTGTACTACCCCACCTGATATCACCCCAAATCTTTTTCACTTCGGAACTCAAAACGCCAAGGTTTGATGATAACATGAGCCTTATAGCCTTTGATAGTGTCAAACCGGCTTCCTGGATACCTGCAAGACCCGATAAAAAGTCAGGAACTGCATTTTCTATCTTTCTTATCTTCCTTTCCCTAAGCTCATAAAATATTGAAAATGGTATCATTGCTATAAGGGCAGCGATTGCAACATCTATGGCAACCGGATACTCAATGGATGTATCTAAAAACCTGACACCAAAGTAGATTAATCCTGCCGGTATACTTATTATCAGGGAATGCCACGGTTTTTCAAAAAATGATCTGAGTGGATTTTTCAAAAAGGTTATCAAACCCACCCTTTTCTGGTACTTGTCAAATGCCCTGAACAGACCGGCCTCACTAAGATCGGGCTCCTTTAATTGTACATCCTTGAATACATCAAGTTTTCTGGAAACTTTATAGAATTTTCTTGCTTCAGGTGACCTTCCCGATATCATGCTGAGCATGATTATAAAAACCGCAGAGCCGATTGGTATAACGGCATATATTATTAACTGAAGAAGTTTTACCTGACCTGCTGTCATCATGCCCATTATAACAATTATGGTTATTAAAAAAAGCGGACCGGCTACAAAGGCAGTTACATATGTCTCGGCTATTATTGCAATTGTTTCCAAAAATTGTTTTTGTTCCAGTACGGCTTCTTCCCGGAACTGATTGGATCTGGCTTGAAGGTACGATGATATGTTTCCACCACTATCTATCGATGAAACCAGACCCTCTAAGAAGTTTTTCAGTTTGGAAGATGGAGTTACACCACTTGTGTTGTGAATGGCAGTGGTTAGATCATGGCCGAAATACTCCATATCTCTTACAATCATTCCTGCTTCTTTGCCCACCTCTCCATAGATATCGGAATGTGTGTGCAATGATCTGAAGATGTCCATTATGTTTGTACCACCTCTACTGAGTGCATACATAAATGTAACCGCATTTGACATTGTCACATCAATTTGCCCCTCCCTTAAATTGGCGCTAAATGAGGGATAAAGCAAAAATAGGCGATATATCACCTGAGAAAATATTAAGATGAAAACCGGAACTATACCGATTGTTAAAAGTAATACCCGATTGAGCCAGAGCCATTCCTGAAATGATCCCTCGGTAACATAAAGCAATGTAAAGGGCAGTTCAACACCCGAAAGGAATCCGACCAACATATAGCCAGCCAAACCCCCGATTAAACCGGCAATCAGCGATATAAACATCGCAACTGCTCTGTATTTATCTGATGGTATGCCTATATGGGCCTGTCTCAACTTCTTTTTAAGTTTGCTGTTCTGTTTTTTTTCGGTCAGACCACCAAATATTTTAAACGAGATACTCTGTATTGAACTCATAACTGATCAACCTGCTACAACCTGTTTTCCATGATCAATTTCTTCCAATACTTTTTCGGGGTTAACAAAGTACTTTTGAACAACCCTGGCTATTTTTCTGTAATCTCGTATCTCATGTTCCATCATGTAATACAGAACCTTTTCTCTTCTCCTTATCTCTGTCTCAAGTTCTATGGTACTCCAGCCCCTATTTTGCATAATTTCACGCATAATCTGTGAGTCTCCAACCCTTTCAAATTCGTCTGTTACCGGGTCCCATTTGAAGACCTCATTTATTCTTATGTTTCCGGTTCTGGGGTCTATTCCTGTTAACTCCACAATGGATCTGTTTCTTCTGACACGTTCTCCTCTGTTGTACGTCAGTTCCTGTATGCTAATCAAATCCAGTGCCTGAAGCATCATATTTGGAACATTTATTGGCTCATTTTCCAACCTTGAAACTACCTCTTCCACACTACCTGCATGCATCGTTGAATAGGTTGTGTGGCCTGTTGACATCGCCTGGAAAAGCGTAAGTGCCTCTGCACCCCTCACCTCGCCGACCAGTATACATTCGGGCCTCTGACGGAGTGCCTGGCGCAACAATTCAAACATATCGATGGAACCATCTTCACCCCCTCCTATTGCCTCTCTTGTGACCGATGCTATCCAGTTCTGGTGATACAATGTCAGCTCTCTTGTGTCTTCCACTGTGATCACCTTTGAATTCAACGGTATGAAAAGTGAAACGGCATTTAGAGATGATGTTTTTCCGGTCGCAGTACCACCAGAGAAGATCATGCTTCTGTTGTTTTCGATACAAATCCACAGGTAAGCCAGCATTTCTACGGAGAATGTTCCACTTTCAACAAGGTCAACAGGTGTAAAAGGAGTCTCTCTAAATTTCCTTATTGTAAAAGAGCTACCTCTTGTTGTTATTTCCCTCCCAAGCGTTGCCTGGAGCCTGGAACCATCCGGAAGCGTAGCATTTACCATGGGAGTTCCGGCAGATATGTGTTTTCCTGACCTCTGTGCCAGAGCTGTCGTAAACATGTCCAGTTCCCTCTCCTCATAATAAATATTTGTTTTAATGCCCTGGTACTTTCTGTGATATAAAAATATTGGGACGGATACGCCATCACAGGATATATCTTCTATCAAAGTATCTTTCATAAGTGCATTGATCTTCCCGTAGCCAATATAGTTACGCTCCGAATAGTACAGAACCTTATGAACACTTGAAGGATCCAAAGGCAAATTGTAACTTGTAAGTAACTCCCCTATTTTCTCCCTCAAAACAAGACTTTTTTCGGCGTCCATCGTAATATTTTCAAGGATTATTATATCTTTGAGATCCTCGTAAACCTTTTCCAAGAGGGCTCGCTCAAATGGAGTCAGTGAAGGCTCAGTGACCTGATATAGATAGTCCTGGTTATCCTCATCATATAATATGGAG
>DAOWMC010000135.1 GCA_030643285.1 Methanobacteriota archaeon
ATCATGCATCTTTTTAATCATATCGGCTTCATCTGTTGTAATTCCCACCTCGTCATGTTCGTAGCTGTTGGCCTTGATCAGTTCGTTTGAAGGGGGGAAAAGCAACGGTGATATACCATCAGGTGTGTCAAGATAACGCTTGTACTCACCTTCACTATGCGGCACAGGTTCGGCCCACCTTGCCCCACCTACATCAATATCCACCGTCATACTGCTTTCAGAAAGGTGTTTTTCGGTAAGTATTATCCCTGGTGTCTGGAATTTCCATGAAAGGCCCATCATCTCAGAAGTAAGATAAAAAGCTTCTTTGACACTACCGGGCGATGCTACGATTAATGGAAATTCGCCATGACCCGAATTTAGTGCGAATCCTAAGTCTGTCTGGTTTGTGTATGTAGGAACACCAGTAGAAGGCCCTGGTCTTGATGAAAGGACACAGAGCAAAGGAGTTTCCGTCATTCCTGCAAGCGAAATTGCCTCTTCCATAAGGGCAAATCCCCCACCACTACTTCCAACCATTACTCTTGCACCGCAAAAAGCAGATCCAATGGCCATATTTGCTACTGCAATCTCGCTTTCGGGATGAATCACGGTAACACCAAGTTCCTGATCATGGGCGGCAAGAAAATGCAAAATGGATGATGAAGGGGTCATTGGATATGCAAAATAGATATCAAGACCACTTGCACAGGCACCTAAGGCTATAGACTCATTTCCTGTTAATATCACTCTATTAGGGTTCTGATCGCCACGGTCCAAATCGAATTTACGTTCAAATTCCCCATAGGCAAGGTCATAAATATTAACGGCATAGGCAATATTATTCTCAATATCCTTGGGGTATTGCCTTTTTATGATGCTCTCAAGTTCACTTTTAGTCAGGCCTATGGCCGCAGAAAGCACGGAAACAGCACTCACACCTAATCTAAGTTCAGGTCCGGGATATTTCCTTGCCAGAGATGTGATGGGGATTCCCACACCTTTACCATTTGGCAAAAGATCAGAGTTGTAAACCATCACGCCATCATCTGCAACGTGGTTTTTATGAATATCATAGCTTTTTTCATCTAATGTTATAACAAGGTCAGCATTCATGTAATGGCTAAAAATATCGCCACAGGATGTACTTACAACAGAGAAATTGTGACCGCCTCTTATAAGACTTTGATAGTCATCCATCTGAAAAACGTTTCGTCCCATCTCTGAAAATAGTTTAGATGCAACTGATCCGGCTTTTTTTACGCCTTCGCCTGCTTTGCCGCCAACAATAAACGTAAACACATTTTTTCCCATAGTAAATTCCTAACTCCTTTCATTTTTCTAATTTCTAAACATCAAACATCATTTTGTAAAGTTTAAAACCGCCTGAAAGATTTTTAGCATTAAATCCATTTTGACGTAACGTGCGTGTTGCGTAGTATGACCTCTGCCCCACTGCACAATAAATCCAGATCTCACGATCGGAGGGTAGTTCGCCCATACGTTCTCTGAGTTCTGTAAGCGGAATGTTAATTGCACCTTTCATATGACCTTGTTTAAACTCGGAGACGTTTTGTACATCAACAATCATAGCGTTGGTCCTGTCAATGTTTTCCCAGTGTACGACAGGAGCATCACCTCTCAAAACGTTAGCCGCAATCATACCTGCAATATTAACCGGATCCTTTGCAGCGCCAAACTTTGGAGCGTAGCAAAGTTCTGCCTCCTCAAGATCAAAAACGGTTGAATTTTGCTGAATGGCCATAGAGATTATATCAATGCGTTTCTCAACACCTTGCTCACCAACTGCCTGAGCACCAAGAATTCTTCCATCCTCGGTGGAAAAGATCAACTTTAAAGAAATGGGTTTTGCACCGGGGTAGTATCCAACATGATGGCCCGGGTGCAGGTATATCTTTTCATAATTTATATCCTGGCCTGAATCAATAGCTCTATTAAGCGTTTTTTCACTAACACCTGTTGATGCAACCGTTAAATCAAATACACTGCACACTGCAGTTCCTTGAACACCACGGAACCTTAAATCTCGACCCAAGATAGTGTCTGCCGCAATCCTACCCTGCCTGTTTGCCGAGCCTGCAAGCGGTACCAGAGACCACTTTTTGGTTATGAAGTCTTTAACCTCACAGGCATCACCAACTGCCCATATCCTCTCATCACTTGTACGCATCTGATCATTAACACGTATTCCTCCAAGCTCTCCGATCTTTAGGCCAGCCGCCCTTGCAAGACCGACTTCCGGACGAACACCGATTGCAAGTATAACGATGTCTGTGATGTACTTTTTACCGGATTTCGTATTTACAGAGATTGTCCCATCATCGTTTTCTTCAAATCCCAAAACACCATCCAAAAGACATAAAGATACACCATGGGCAGTAAGATTGTTATGTATCGGTGCAACCATCTCCGGATCAAGCGACGGCATAACTTGTGATTGCATCTCAATTATCGTTACCGACAGTCCACGTTTGACCAGATTTTCGGTCATCTCAAGCCCGATGAAACCCCCTCCAACGACAACTGCCGACGTAGCATTTCTTTCAGAAATCCATTCCCTGATCTGACGACTATCCAGAATTGTTCGAAGGGGGTGGATACCCAAAAGATCGATACCTGAAAGTGGAGGTCTGATAGGCGATGCCCCGGGAGAAAGTAAAAGAGCATCGTATCTTTCAAGATACACCTGCCCGGTCTTAATATCCTTCACTTCAATCTCGTTTTTATCACGATCAATCGCGATGACATCGCTTTCAACTCTAATATCAATATTGAATCTTTTTTTGAAAAGCCCGGGTGTGGCTACTAAAAGATCCTTCTCTTCTGTGATAACATCACCAACATAATACGGAAGGCCACAATTTGCAAATGATACATAAGGCCCCCTCTCAAATACAATAATTTCTGCCTCTTCTGAGAGTCTGCGAGCACGAGCGGCACAGGATGCACCACCGGCAACTCCTCCAACTATGAGTATTCTCTTTTTTTCAGTCATCTTTCAGATGCCTCCTCCATTAATGAATTTTTCATATTTAATCTCTGATTGAACAATACGGCTCCCCCCAGGAACACTTTTTGTCAGCCAGACATTTCCTCCGATAACCGATCCTTTTCCGATCGTAATCCTTCCAAGTATGGTTGCTCCAGAGTATATTATGACATCGTCCTCAACTACCGGGTGTCTTGATATTCCTTTTCTAACCATCCCATTTTCGTCGGTTGGAAAAGCTTTCGCCCCTAAGGTTACACCCTGATAGATCTTGACTCGGTTTCCAATAACACTTGTTGCACCAATTACAACGCCAGTCCCATGATCTATGAAAAAACTCGCTCCAATTTCTGCATGTGGATGGATATCGATTCCGGTTATACTGTGGGCATGTTCTGATATCATTCTTGGGATAAGGGGGACGCCAAGTTCATAGAGTTCATGTGCCACCCGATAGTTCATGATAGCAAGTATGTTCGGGTAACAAAAAATGATCTCATCAATATTTGGGGCTGCAGGATCTCCTTTGTAGGTTGCCTGTATATCCGTTTCCAATAGCCGTTGAACTTTTGGTAGTCTATCTAAAAAGGCATGAGTGATCAAAGCAGCTTTTTCATCACATTTTTGATACTGATCCTTTTCCTTGCCTGTGCATGCAAAGCATAAGCCTCGATGAATCTGTTCTTTCAGGTTTCTCTGGGCTCGGTCAAGCGTTGAGCCAACATGAAATTCCATGCTACACATATCAAGTTCTGCTATTCCAAAATAACCCGGGAAAAGAACAGATCTCAAGTCTTCAATAATACTAATCACCGATGTCAGCGAGGGTAAGGCCTGATACTGTCCGCTCTGACACATCCTCTGAATCGTCTTTGAATTTACCTGACACAACCTTTTTACAACCAAACCGAGTTCATTGTACCCGCCTCCCTTAAACCCTATCGGACAGGTAGATTCCTCTTTTGACTGTTTCTTTTGAGCCATAAACACCACCTACATACCTTCTGTACCTTCAAATAACCAGGTACTCAAATAACGCTCACCCGTATCTGGCAATATAACGACTATCATCTCATCTTTGTTTTCCTCTCTTTTCGCTACCTGTAAGGCTGCCCATAAAGCGGCTCCGGAAGATATTCCGCAAAGAATTCCCTCCTCACGTGCAAGTCTTCTTGCCATAAAACCTGCATCATCATCTGTAACTTGGA
>DAOWMC010000065.1 GCA_030643285.1 Methanobacteriota archaeon
AGAGTTCTTCGAAGAAAAAAAATTCCTCCGATTTTGGTGTTTGTGTAAATCCGGAGTTCATGAGGGAAGGGCATGCGATTGCTGATTTTTACAATCCTGAAAGGATAGTGATCGGATCTGCAGATGATAAATCGGGGGATTCGATTGAGCGTATTTACAATGAAGTTGACGCCCCTGTCGTCCGAGTTGGTTTAAAAACTGCCGAAATGATCAAGTATGTTGACAATTCATTCCACGGGATGAAGGTTGCTTTTGCAAACGAGGTGGGTTCTATCTGCAAAAAGGTGGGAATAGATGGACGGGAACTTATGGATGTTTTTTGCATGGATCATAAACTAAATTTGGCGCCCTATTATTTCACACCGGGTTTTGCTTTTGGGGGTTCCTGCATCCCAAAAGATCTGAGGGCCATAATTCATAAGTCAAAAGAACTTGAAACTGATTGTGTACTGCTGGAATCAGTTTTAGACAGTAATCAGAAGCATATCGAGCGTGCAGTTGAGATCATCATTGAACAGGGTAAGAGAAACATCGGTATCTTTGGCCTGACATTTAAAAGTGGAACAGAGGACACAAGAGAGAGTCCGGCGATCCCGCTAATAACAAAACTTTTGGAGAAGGGATACTTAAAACTATTTGAAAAGGGGTATGTGATAAGGTTACATGACCCTGATGTCAACTTACCTGAGGTAAAAGAGATACTGCCACATATAGCACCGTTAATTGATCCATCTCTTGAAGAAGTTGTACAGAAGTCAGAAATACTGGTAATTACTAAAAATGACGAAGCATTCAAGAAGGTTACTTCGCTAATAGGTGATGACCAGATTCTAATTGACCTGGTTGGGGCCATAAATCCACAAAATATGAAAAGTGGGAAGTATATCGGGATCTGTTGGTGATTGGTCAAATGCATATATCAACCAGGGATCAAATCCCCCACAACAAACCGACAATAGGTGACGAGGAGATTGAAGCCGTAGTAGCTACCCTTTCCAGTCAAGAGTTGACGATGGGTGCCAAAGTAAAAGGTTTCGAGGATGCTTTTTCAAGATATGCAGGGGTTTCATCGGTGGCAACATCCTCCGGAACATCAGCCCTTCATCTTGCTTTGATTGCGCTTGGGATCTCAAAAGATGATGAAGTGATAATCCCTTCGTACACCTGTATTGCGGTTGCCCTACCGATAATCTACCAGCAGGCAAAGCCGATTTTGTCTGATATAACCGATGATTACAACATATCCGTTGAAGATGTCGAGTCCGGTATAACTGAAAAAACGAGGGCGGTTGTTGTTCCTCATATGTTCGGATGCCCCGCAGACATTTATGAAATTAAAGATCTTTGTGACAGAAAGGGTATATACCTGGTAGAAGATTGTGCTCAGTCGACCGGTGCACTATATGATGGGCAGAAGGTTGGGATGTTTGGGGATGTCTCTATCTTCAGTTTCTATGCTACAAAGATGATGACATCGATACAGGGTGGAGCAGTATGTACAAGCAATCCGGATTGGCTTCAGACGATAAAAGATCTGAGATACCACGATCAATGCAGGTCCCTGATGGATGATGACCCCAGGATCAAATATAGTTATATGATGTCAGATATCGGCGCTGTTGTCGGGGCGGTCCAACTGAAAAAACTTGACCGGTTCATTGATCGAAGGAGAAAGATTGCTTCGATATATAGGGAAGAAATAGGTGGGGAGGTGATCCATCCCCCCGAAGATGCAAGAAAAAAACATGTATATTCGAGGTATCTGATCAGGACTTCATTTGACCCTTCAAAGGTGATAGAGAGGTTGCAGAGTTATGGTATAACTGCGGTGATGATGCATCTGCCTCCACTTCATAACAGGATATTACTCAAAGAGTTCAACAAAGACGCAAAATTTCCAAAGACTGATGAAGTAATTAATTCTGCCATATCCCTCCCGATTTATCCGTCCCTTACAGATGAAGAGGCAATATATGTGGCAGAAAGATTAAATAGTACAATGGAGGAGCTTTAGTGAAGAAGATACATGTGATGGTAACAGGTGCAGGTGGTGCTAGCGGCCTTGGTACAATAAAAAGCCTTTTGAAAATAGACGATGTGGAAGTTATTGGGGCTGATTTGAATCCACTGGCGGTGGGGCTTTATCTGGCCCATAAAAAAGCATTATTACCCAAAGCGAATTCAAAAGAGTTCATCTCAAGGCTGATAGGGGTTTTAAATAAGGAGAAAGTTGACGTACTCATCCCAAATACCAGCGAGGAGATGTACCCCATTGCCACAAATATCGAAGAGATAAAGAAGCACACGAGTATCGTGGTAAGTGGTCCGGAAGAGATCGCGATTGCTGACGACAAATTGAGGGCTCATGATTACCTGGCAGGTAAAGATATTCCAGTAGTCCGTACAATATCTGTAAAAGATGAGGTGGATATAGCAAAGGCGATAGGAGAGCTATCACTACCAATTGCGATCAAACCACGTATTTCACGAGGTGGAAGGGGCCTTTTCATCTGCAAGGATCCAGAAGAGGTTTTCCGATCTTATAAACAATTGAAAGAGATGATGCCATTCTCGGATACTTTTTTTGGAACTGGTGAGGATGATCAGATCATCTGTCAAGAGCACTTACCGGGTACTGAGTATGATGTGAATATCTTGCTAAACAAGAATAGTGAGGTAGTTGCAAACGTGCCGATGAAGGCATGGCGTTGGGATGTGCATCATCAGTTGAGGGACATTGTTACCGAGCACAATAAAGAAGTACAAAGTCTTGCTGAGAAGGCTACAAAGTCATTGAACCTAAAAGGTCCGATTGATGTTGAGATGCGTTTTGATGGGGATGGGAAATTGAAGATACTTGAGATAAACTCAAGAACCGGAGGTGATGTAGAGCTTGCCAGTGCAGCAGGGTGCAACATACCACACCTTACAGCCAAGTTATCACTCGGTGAAGATCTTAAGTATGTTGACTTCAATGATGATATAGTATTGACACGATTTATCGGTTTTCAGACAATTAAAAGGAGTGAAATTCCAGATGAGATCTAAAAGAAAGAATGTTCTTGCAGTCGGCGCACACGCCGATGACATAGAGATCGGATGTGGAGGTACAGTCGCACTTCATGTGAAAAATGGCGACAATGTTGTCCTTTTAATCATGACGAAGCCATCATATACACGTTATGATGGTGTTGTGTTAAGAAGTGAAACCGAAGGAGTTCGAGAAGAGCAAAATGGGGCAAAAGTTTTAGGGGGTAAACATATCAATCTTGGATTTGAAACAAAGAAGGTACCATACAGCAGTGACTCCGTAGAGGTCATAAATCAAGTCATTGATGAAAATGAGATAGACATGATATATACTCATTGGTACCATGATTCACACCAGGATCATGCAAGGACGACCAGGTCTGTAATCTCGGCTGGAAGGTATGTCAAAAATATTCTGATGTATGAACCGGAATATCCCGCAGGTAGGTCATACACAGGATTTCATAATCAGTATTACACCGATATATCATCTACCTTCGAAAAAAAGATGGAAGCACTGAAACAACATAAGAGTCAGGTTGATAAGTACGGTGAAGGGTTTTTGGATGCGGTTGGAGCAAGAGCGAAACATAGAGGGTATGAAGTTCAGTGTAACTATGCCGAGTGCTTTGAAGTGTTAAGGCTTTTGGGGGACTTGTAAAGTAGCGAGGGGAGTTTAACGTGGAGAATGATTCTAAAGAATACATTGTTGTTACGCCCTGCAAAGACGAAGAGAATAATCTTCCAAATGTAATACTCTCCATAACATCACAGTCAATCAAACCAAAATTATGGGTAATTGTTGACGATGGAAGTACTGATCGGTCACTTCAGATTATCTCAAAAGCTGAAGATGAATATGATTGGATCGTGAAGATATGTTTGGAAGAAAGTGACATATATATGGGGACACATATTGCACGGGTCTGTAAAAGCGGGTTCGATTATGCATTAAATCATTGCAAAAATAACTCAATACCATTCGAGTTCATAGCACTCGTTGACGCAGATAATATCTTGGAGGCCCAATATTTCGAGAAGTTGATGCTTGAATTCGGGGATGATGAGAAACTTGGCATAGCAAGTGGTAACAGTGCTCTTTTAGGCATTGAAGAGAACCTAAGCGAGTTGAGAATAAAAAATCAGGACACAAACGTGATGAGTGAAGAGTTCTGGCAATTGTTTGGCAGTTCCATTTCCCGTGTACAATCTTGCAGGGAGGATCTACCAACCGGGTCTGCAAGAATCTGGAGAAAAGCTTGTTTCGAAGAGACAGGGGGATATTTACCTGTGCCCTTGCCAGATAGTGTGTCAAACGCAAAAGCCAAGATGAAAGGGTGGAAGACCAGGCGGTTTAATGAAATCAAGATTATTGAAAGAGAAGGACTGGCTAGACAGGGGCTATGGAACGGCTATAAGGAGAAGGGGGAATCATATTTCGTTTTAGGGCAATCAACATCTTATGCTCTGCTGAAATCTATCAACTATTCAAGGATAAAACCATATTATGTGGGGGTTGCATACTTTTATGGATATGTCAGTTCATTTATCAAAGGAATAAAACGTGTTGATGATGAGGAGATATTAACATATTACGGATCGGTACATCAAGGTTATTATATCAAGAAGTTGAAAGGAATATTTACCAGGAACTAATTGGGGGGAAGTTATGCATTTTTCATCAAGAACAAAGGTAATTTTATTCGGGTTGCTGATCGCATTGAACTTGATCATCAGATACCCATCAGTACCTCATGAAGTGGGGGATGATTCATTCCATATGCACTTGGTTGCAAATTCACTATCCGAATTTGGTTATGCAAAATGGTGGATACACCCTGCATCAATCCTTGGATCTTACCCGTATTCTACTTCTCCAAGTGCAGTTCCCTTTTTCCTATCCGGGCTATCTCAACTTACAGGAATTGATGTGGAACCCACAATACTCTTGTATAGTGTCTTCCTCGGATTATTCAGTATATGCGTGGCTTATCTCATGGCAGGGGCGATCTATGACGATGATCGTTTTAAATTCTTCGTCGCTTTTATCTTCTCGACATCACAAGGAATAGTAACTTTTACGACATGGACCGCACATGCAAAAACACTTTTTATCATATCATTACCCTTTTTGATTTTTTTACTTTTAAAATCACGAATATTTAAATTCAGGTTGAGTGCATTGACACTATTATTTTCAATTCTTCTTCTGTTGACTCATCACTACATCTATTTTGTCTTCCCTATTATTCTAAGTTTCATTCTTCTAACTGTCATTTACAAATTAAATGAAGGGGGATTTTTAAAAAGAGTCACTGAGTCCACTAAGTTCAATGAAAATCGCGTTAACTTATTGCTACTTTGCGGTTTCATAGTAATGTTTGCGATTCCTTTCTTTACACGTACATTCATGGAGCTGGACCCTCAGATGGGTAGGAGTGGTGGTGGTAGATATCAATGGCTTTTTAGTATGATTATAGCATACACGAGATATTTTGGAGTTTCTCTTGTACTTGTTATAGGGGGCCTTGTTTATCTGATTTTTAAAAAGAATAGGGGATTTGAAGAAAATTTTTTATTGGTGGGTATGATAAGTGTTACACAATTTCTATACATAGTGACGTACGCGAAGTGGTTCATCCTACCATTCTTTACTTTGTTTACTTGCGTTGCCCTAACAAATATCGCCAAGTTAACAACAAAGAGTAAGAAGACTGTGAACACTTTTATAATAATTTTTTTGTTGTTTTCTATAATTTTTACCGGATATTTCCAGTTTATTAATTTTTTAAATGATCCTGATCCCAGAAAGCGATACCTGGAAGATGGCGTATATGAAGGTGCAATCTGGAGTAAAGAAAGCATTAGTAAAGACAAAAATATGATATCAGGTTCATATGTATATAGCAGATTTCCTTCGATATCCGGGGTTCCGACTTTAACTGGCAAAGGTGCTCCTGATCTGGCTTATGGTTTCGTAGATCCGGATAAACTAGAGATAAAGCAAATCTATACATTCACCTCTCCAAAGTTCTATTTCAGCGACCCATATAAAGCGGTTAACCATAGTTACACTGATTCACATTTATTAAGAATCTTAAAAAGTGATATAAACAATGAGAGAAGTTTTGCATATCGTCTGACTGCCCCTTCCGCTTTTAATATAACATATTTTGCGGAAGACACTGATTTCAATAATGTATTCTCTCAATCAGTACAGAAGTCAAAAAATTGTTTATATGATAATGGGAAGATCAGGATATGGGATTTACAAAATGCTTAACCTTAGTATAATAACTGATATGGGGTGTGAAATAACATGAAGCTTGGAATTGTTGGTTGTGGTTTAGTGGCAGAAGGTTTTCACCTGCCTGCTTTAAATAAAATTGAGGATGTTGAGGTCGTAGCAGTATGTGACAATGATATAAAA
>DAOWMC010000106.1 GCA_030643285.1 Methanobacteriota archaeon
ACCTATCGGTTGTTTATGAATTTGAACAAACTGATTATTGTTTCCAATATGGCCAGGTGTAGGATATATTTGCACAATTGTGGTTTACTGCGGAATGTTGGATGAATGTAAGCTTGTTTGGATCCAAGTATTTTGCAAGAAAGGCCTTGATGGTCTCTGGGTCTTGTCGTCGTAAAGTTCATCGGCAATTGGTCGAGCGGAAACACCATCTAACAGGGTCAATCTAAATTTCTGTGCCCTACCCGCCTTTGGGAACTGTTCATCATTTTGAGGTTGGACCATATTCGGTGTAAAGTGACCAACTAACATGCGCATTTTTTGATAGGTCCGTAAGTGAGTAATCCAATCCTCTTTCCTCTATTAAAAACTCTAAAACCTAATAGTTGGTTTGTCCCCCAACACAGTTCCAAATAGTGTTACACCCTCCGTAATCCCACCTTATCAAATAAACAAATCAAACATGCCCGAATATAAACTCCCGCACCTCCTTAAAATACAAATCCATCCCAAGCATCATCAAATCGTTGTGATCTGCATCAGGTATCACAACCAGCCGCTTATCCTCAGATGGCAAACTATTGTACAGTTCCTTTCCGATCATCAGGGGGATCAGATGGTCGTTTTGAGCATGTATCACAAGAGCAGGGATATTTATCCTGCCTATCTTTTCATCCATGCCCTCTTTTCCTTCCAGGCTACTGACATTAACATCAAAGCGGGATAAAAGGGTAAAAACACCGGCAAAGCCACTTTCTATGATGACACCTTTAATCTCTTTTGAGTAACTTGATGCCAGTTCAATTGCCGAAATGCTACCTAAAGAACGTCCCATGATAAAGAAATTTTCATTATGTTTATACTTCTTAAGAACTTCATTGAAGCCCTCAAAAAGAATGTGAGCGTCAGCGACCATATTTGAAACTGTTGGCTCGCCGTCGCTTAGCCCGTATCCCCTGTAGTCAGTAACAAAAAGGTTGATGCCGATTTTGTTGAAAAATGGGGCAATATAATCATAATCACCCACTGTCTCGCCATTTCCATGAAAATAAAGGATCGTTGGGCCATCCCTCTTAACAACATAGAAACGACATCCGATTGAAATCCCATCTGCAACCTCGATGAAGTGATTCTTAGCATTTTCTATTGTGGGCTCTAACTGATAATCCAATCGTGGATAAAATATAAGACGTGAAATCCAAGGTTGATCAAAAAAGGATAAATCGAAACCCTTCACTGCATAACACTCCTTTTGCTCATTTTGCTCCTTTTACAATTTTCATTTCTTTTCAATCATACCCCCATGTCCGCAAACTATATAATCAGACATCTCTAATATTTTTTCCCGGTTCTTTTTTTGCAGTTCAAAGTCAAAGCTATATGGTTTTCTTCCTGAATCGAGGTCATCTTCAAGTGCGATTAGATCTCCAACAATCGCAACTCTGCCCTGATCTGTCTTGACAAGTACGCTGTAACAGTTTGATGTGTGGCCTGGTGTATGTATCATCTCAACATCATCACATATTTTTTTGGAGTCTCTGTTTTCAAAAAGGACAGCATTTTGAAATAGATTGTTGTTTCCCATATGGTCTCCATGTGGGTGAGTATTTATCACCAAGTCAATATCTTCCGGGCCAATGCCCTCTTTTTCAAGTCCGGTAATAATCTCTTTTCTGTCTTTTGACACGCCGGTGTCAACGATTATTTTTTTATCATTTTGAATAAAAGATACAGTTGAACTTGCCCCTGCCACAATGCCACCCAATATCCTTAAATATCCTTTTTTAATCACTTTTAGCTTAGCCATTTCATAACCCTCCTCTGAATATTTTAAAAAGCATTGTATCTGTGGTTTTTTAAATCGGTTATATAAATACGATCATTTTGAATTGTGGGTTGGCCCTTTATTGAGGGATCGAAGGTCTGTACTTATTCAGATCAATTCAAAAATTTGGAGACAGTGTAAACATAAAAAAGAGATTATCCGGTCTATCAATATAAGGATGAATCCCAACCCCAATAATTCATAACCATATTTTTGTCCCTGACCAACTACAGTATCTTTTAAAAATCTCAAAAACCTTTTAAGCAATGTGGGTTTATCCAATTCATTAACAGTGAATTTGATGCTAAATGCCACCAGGATAAAAGAAGCTAAGACACATAGAAAAGCCCCCAATATCCCAATTATATCTGCAATAATCAAACAAATTTGAACCATATAGACCCATTTATCTACATCTAATACATAAATATACACCATTAATCTTACTACCCAAAAAAATGTATAAAACCTCATCAATTGATATTTGATGCACATATAGGTTATCTCAAATGATAATACACATCCTGAGTTGAAAGTTTGAAATTTCCAACCACAAACTATATTTAATATTAGTAATAAATATATAATTAAGAAGATTTAAAAGGGGGTGAGATTTTTATGAAAGCAAATCAAAAACATTTGTTGGCTAAGGACGATACCGCTCAGATGGGTATAGGAACATTGATCATATTCATCGCGATGGTTCTGGTTGCGGCAGTTGCTGCGGCTGTTTTGATTGGTACAAGTGGTGTTTTGCAGCAGAGAGCAACTGAAACCGGTACTGAAGCAGTTTCAGAAGTTGCATCGAACATTGAGATACAGAGTATTGTAGGTGAGAGGGAAGGTATAACCACCAACTCTCTTTTGTGGATAAATGTCACGATAAAAGTGATGGCAGGGGCAGAAGATATTGATATCGGTCAGCTCGTATGTGCGATACAGAACAAAACCAAGCGTACAAGTTTGATTAAGTATACTACTACCGGTAATGGAAATGGCACATTCTTTACAGTATCAGAGCTAAGAGACGAGGACGGTTCATTCAATGCAGCCGGTACTACTGCAACGGTTATCAATTCCGGAGATCTTGTATCAATCAATCTAAAGCCCAGTATGACATTTGGAACCAGGGAACAGATGAGAATTGAGCTTAAACCAGAGAAAGGTAGTATGGTTGTAAAGGAGATGACCTGTCCGGCCACATACGGTGTCAAGATCTTTATAACACTCTTCCCATGAGGGGTGTACTTTTTTTATTTTTTTAGAATTTAATTATTTATAGCTAAAGATGTAATTAGGGAATTCTTTCCACTCGTTCCAATGTCTTTTTCACAGATTTATAGTGCTTTGAGCTTTTATCGATAAAATCGGCAGCTAATAGTCCTTTTTCAGTTATTACATACTCGCCTCTACCGATTTTTTTTGCAAGACCCTCAAACTGGATAACGGTCTTCATCTTGCTTGCAATACTTCCCCTATCCGCAATCTCATCGGTATATTTTCTGATATCTGAAAAATTAGTAGCTTTAGAAACCCCGTTTAGAGATAAAACTTTTAAAATTAATCGATACTGTATATCACCAAGCCCCTGGTTCATCCCAAAAGATCGGTAAAACTCAGCCACTTCACCTTCCCATTTGACATCAACAGTCATTCTTACTCGCCATCTCCCTCATACCCTACATATTCTTCGAATTCTTTTTCCTCCAATTTAAACACTCTGATGGCGATCTTTGGTGGAAAAAACGCAGCATATCCAAGTAATGCCCCAAGCAGAATGAAAAGGCTGGATATTACCCTTGACAGTCCACTGATTCCGAGTATACCAAGTAACACGAAATCATAAACAAGCGAAAGAGCAATCAAAGACAGTGTAATCTTATACTTTGTAAATTTTGGGGCTATTCTGAGCGCTACAAATGGCAATAGTCCAAGGATCATGCTAAGGGAGGGTACATATAATCCAAAGACAAAAAGATACTGTAGCAATGGATCAAGATCATATTTTGGGATCCAGAAGTCAGGGGATGCCATATCAACTCCTACTGTAAAGAGTACTATAATACACGTTAAACCAATAACTGCAAACCCTAACGAGGTTGCAATGCTAATCCTTTTGTCTCCAAGCAGTATATGCATGATGAAGTATGATAAAGGGGCAGACATCATCAGTAATGAGGCAAATGACGCATAGAAAAATGCCAGAGTTATCCCCGAATCACTCGTGTACTCTGAAGCTATTGACAGGCCAAAAAAAAGATAAGAGACCCCAAAAAGAGCCCAGAAAAAACCAAAAGTAACAGAAGTAAGATACCTTGCATCAGATCTTTTTAATTTCCCGATCATCTTGATTGATAACAAAAATGATACCAACGCCACCCCTACACATACAAAGCTGTGAAGCATCCATCCTGGTTGCATATAATCCCCCCTTTAAGGAGAGGTATTACTTTATTGTATATAATATCTTCTCCGGATAAAACATACAATACCTTAAAACACTCGCAAATGGGGTTAAATCATATGTTTAATGTTAGATATTTGAAATTTCCAACTATAGATTATATCTATCCTTGTCGAAGAACAATCAAAGCAAAGTTCAAATAAATATTACATCGGTATATTAGGTTAATGAATCCAATTGATGAAATCCCCCTGTCAGCGTATGGATGTGCATCATCTGATCCATCCCCCGTCAGTAAAATGATGTCAGAGTTTGCGCTCGAGTTTAGAGAAGGAATCGACATCAATTTAGGGGTTGGATATGTGAATGAGAGTACAATTCCACGTAAGTTGATAAAAGAGGCACATATGGAAGTTTTAGACAATCCTGAAAAGTACCATGTGGCCCTTAACTATGGCAGATCAAAGGGCTCGGAAAACTTGATCGAGTCGATAAGAAAGTACCATATCGATAACAATATAGGATTTATCGATGAAGAAGTAATAAAGGCAAAGGAAATTATAATCGGGCCAAACGGTGCAACAAGCCTCCTGAAAGGGATATCTAACCTGATAAAACCTGGCATCGTGATAACATCTGATCCATTATACTACATTTACTGTAATCTGCT
>DAOWMC010000002.1 GCA_030643285.1 Methanobacteriota archaeon
GCGAAGTTGTTGTTAGAATCGGAAACAAGGTTAATTGTGAAGTGGCAAATATGAAGGAAGTTTTGTTGAAGATACTTCGCCTGCTTGGACCGGAGTGTGAAAAATATTATGATTGAGGTGGTTTAATGCGGAATGTGGGTTACTCCTAAATCTTTATACCTTATGACCTATGAATTATCGATGGGTGTGGTAATGGATCAAAGTCCTGACAATTTGATTCTTAGGAAAATGTGTAAACTTAGTGGTGGAGCCCTTACATTTGAAATGAATATAGAAGAGATTGGTAAAGATTTAGGATTAACAGGCGAACAGATTGAAAATGCTGCTGAGTCTCTTCTCGAAGACGGTTTGATCGATACTGATACTTTAGGTTATGATGATGTTCGACTCACAAATAAGGGCATCAATAGGTGTAAGTCTGTTCTACTGTGAATGAAGCAAAATAGCTGTGAATATGATCACGGAACCATCATTTTTGGATTAAACCTTTTTTAAAAGGTTTACTTTGAAAATCCGTGTCTTGTATTATCTCCTCTCCTAAGCACGGATCACCAAAGTCTCAAATGATTTACGCTTATACAAATCCCAGTGCCATTAACCTTGCAAGAATAAATACAGAAAGTACAATTGATTGACACATAAAAGAACGTGGATACGCTTTTTCCTTTGATTTTGTATCCCCTTTATCAAATAACTTACCAAGTATTAGCAAATTCAAAATACCTGCGAATATTACCCCAGGGGAGGTCTTCCATGCATAGAATCCAAGAAAGTATGGTAACATCGCAAAAATATATGATACTGCAACCGATACCATCATAACTTTTAATGCCAAATCATAACCAAGAATAACAGGCAATGTCCTTATTTCGGCCCTTTGGTCTCCTTTCATATCCTTGAAGTCCTTAGCCACCGTTGAAGCCGATATAAGAACGCCCATCACAACTGCTATTAAAATCCCTTCTTTTGATACGGCATACTGGGAGGCACTACCCCCAATAAACGCAAGTGCCCCGGCAGCTCCGATTATAAATGACCCTATTACCCCTGAGCGTCTTAACCTTATTGGATTGGCAGAGTATGAAAATCCAAGAAATACGAAAAACATTACAATAAATTTACAAAACCGATCTCCTGCAAGTTCCACCAGTAGTATTGCTAAAAGATAAGCACAGAAAGCCCAGAATATTACCTCTTTAGAAGAAATTATACCCTTAATAAGTGGCCGATTAGGATTTGATATCCTGTCTATCTCCACATCATAGAAATCATTAAATAGTGCAGTGCCTGCCCATATCAATCCTGCAATAACCCCTGCACCAATAGCATTTATAATTGAAATCACAGGTGGTACTGACAGGGATTGGACGATCCAATCAGAAACGGTAAATGATAGCAGTTCCAAATAAAATACATCTGGAAACGGCCCACCCAAGAAATTTGGTGAAAAAAAAGCGCCTGCTATCGCCATAAACGCCATAAAAATTGCAATTTTAGGTTTTGACATCTCGAACAGGGCGAGGATTTTATCTTTGGATATCATCTCAAAAACTTCTTTTACCTTTTCAAGCATCAATTCACCAACTAATTAGCTCATAATTCTCTATTTACCGCAAAGTCTGCTATCTCCATCAACATAGATCTATATTCAGAGTCATCCAAATTTTTAAGGCACGATTTGGCCTTATTCGCATATCCCATTGCCATATCCTGTGCGTATTCTATGGTTTTGGATTCTTCTAAAATATTTTTAAGCCCACTAATTTCCCTGGGTATATGCTCTAAAATCGAAAGCTCCAAAACCGCAGAGCTTCTTCCCATAATCATGTCACTATAGACTGGTTTTCCAAGTAGATCTTCACTTCCTATAACATCCAATATATCATCTCTAATCTGAAATGAAAGTCCAAGATACTGTCCATAGTCTGATAGTGCCATCGTGTTGTTTTTTTTATTTTCACCAAGGAGGTTAGGTCTTTTTTTATCCACCAGTTGACGTATCTTTGTTCTTACGATACTTCTTTTTGATGCTTCACCTATCACTGCACCAATTTCTGAGGCAGCTCGAAAAGCCTCCCCCGTTTTTCTTCCGACTGTTCTCAGATAATCTTCCAGGCCGATGGCTCCATTGGATGTTATGTCCATCGCTTCGCCTATGCACGCACTCATTACACTTTTATGAGCCATGCCAATAATATTAAAAAAGACTCCGGGTGGAATCAACCTCTTTTTAACAAGATCATAGAAAGATTCATATGAACACCCAAGAAGGTAACTGCTTGTTAAAATTGCAATATCGCGCCCGAATTCCGTATGTATGGATGGCCTTCCCCTACGCAGTTCATCCTTGTCGATAAAATCGTCTGCAACTAAAGAAGATGAATGCGCCAATTCAATTGATACTGCAAATGGAAGCGCTGTTTCTATTTTTCCTCCTACAGCCAGGCAGGAATAAACACCAACAATTCCCCTGAGATGTTTCCCACCCGTCAGGGCAGTTTCACATGCCTTTTCAAATTCAGGTGGTTCTTTTGGAATATATTTTAAAAGCCCCCTATCAATTTCATCCACTATATCCTGCGATTTTGTCAAAAACGAATATGTGCTCATGTTCCCCTTGTAATAAAAATAAATCCCCCACTAAAGTATATTTTAGACCTAAATAAATTTTGTTGCCAATTTTGAACAAAGATTGATAAACAATAACATCCATATTATATACTGGATATTTTTAAATTGGGAAAAAGTAGAGGGGATAAAAAGTGGCAATATATGTCCAGGACTTCCTGGTAGAAGTATTGGAGCTTGTAATAAAACTCCTTTCAGGGATCAGGGTTTCTATAGAAACGATGTTGGATCATCTTACCGGTGAGGCAATATCTTCATTATTGGGTTCTGTTATGTCTCTTATCTTACGTATACCACGCCTTGCCTGGGTTGCTGTGAATGTAACAGAAGGAAGTGATACCGTAAATACCGCATACCATAATTTCACAGGTGCAGCGGCTGAAAATTCATTGAGTATCGTTGGACCTGTAGATGGTACAAGCGGGATCACTTATATGTTGAATGGTACACTTAACTCGGGTAATTCGGACATAGGACCTAAATTGTTAACTGTTTCATTTGATCTTATAGCAGCACTCCTTGTGGCAATGGCGGATTTTGCACAGGATCTACCTGCAATATTTCCATGGGGGTAAAAAATGTATGCACAGGAATTTATGAAGTCAGTTCTTTTGGCTCTAACAGATATCTTCAGTGACTCTACCAATATCATAACCGATTTCAGGAATCTTGATGCGATTACTCCTGCCAAATCGGGAAATGTACTGAGCGGTATTGTAAACCTGGTTATCGGATCACTCAGCATCTTTGTAGAGGCAGGGGGTAGATTGCTTCCCTGGACCTTGGACATCGGAGACCGCGTGGTATATGTAGTATCAACAAACAGCACCACAAATTCTGCCTTCCACAACATAAGCGTGAATGAGACGCTCCCACATATCGTCGGGCCTTCTAATGGCACGTATGGGCTCACGTACCTGATTAATGCAACGGTTAATGTCGGAGTGGATGGTGCAAATTACACAGGCGATCCAACTGTATCTGTAAACCTGCTAACTGCCATGTATCAGGTAGTAGCAACAATACTCAACTTACTCGGGGAGATTGGGGTAAAACTGCCACAGATGTTCCCATGGGGGTAGGTAGGCTCATCGCTGTTTTATATTCTGGTTGTCATCTAACCATTTTATGACAGCTCCGGTCATCTCACTCATCTTTGCAGTCCCACCTAAATCATAAGTAATCGATTTACCTTCCGCAATCACTTCTTCAAATGCCTTTCTTATGGCATTGGCTTTTTTCACGTTTCCTAAATATTCAAGCATCCAGGCTCCTGCAAGTACAGTTGCCGTTGGATTGACCTTATCCAGCCCAGCATATTTTGGTGCGGATCCATGTGCAGGCTCAAACATTGCATAATCATCACCAATATTTGCAGATGCAATCAAACCTATACTTCCAACAAGTGCAGAGCACTCCTCGCTTATTATATCCATGAAAAGATTCGTTGAGAGGAGAATTTTTTGATTGAATATCTGTGGATTCTTTATAAGCTGCTGTGCGATGTTATCTATGTGATACCTCCATATCTCTATCTTGGGATAATCTGCTCCTACCTCATCCACCATATCCAGAAATAGGCCACAGGTCTCTTTCAGAATATTGCTCTTGTGTATCGCTACAACTGTATCCCACCCACGTTTTTTTGCTTCCTCAAAGGCGTATCTTGCAATATTTTGACATGATGTCTTTGTTATCCTTCGAATCGCTATGCTAACATTGTCATCCAGAACAACCTCTGAGCCAAAATAAAGCCCTTCGGTTCCCTCCCTTACACATACATGTTCCACATCACCTAAAGGCCTATTTGTATTTTTAAAGGTCTTTATTGGGCGGACGTTTGCGTAAAGGTTGTATTTTTGTCTGATCGATACAGCAACACTTTTTGGGGACCCTATCCCGCCAGGGGTTGTTGTGGGACCTTTAAAACAGGCATCTGATTCATCAAGTATGTCCCAGGTTTCATCGGGGATTAGTGTATCCCCTCCATTTTTTTCCCACCATGTACTACCTGCCTCACATGTGATCAATTCCAGATCCGATGATACTGCATCAAGAACATCTGTCAGGCAAGAAACAAGTTCAAGACCAACGCCATCACCTTTGATTATTGCTACCTTTTTACTCATTATACCCACCACGTTCTTTTAGATACGAGACAAGTCCTCCGGCACTAAGGATCTCCTGCATGAACTTTGGTAGGGGCATAAATTCATGCTCAGTACCTTTTGTTCTGTTAAAAAGGATGCCATGTTCAAAATTAACCTCAAGTGAATCTCCCTGATCAACCTTTGATGATATACCCTCACATTCGATAAGTGGTAGCCCTATATTGAAACAGTTTCTATAAAATATCCTTGCAAACGATTCGGCAACTACCAGAGGAACACCACATGCCTTTATTACCCACGGAGCCTGCTCCCTTGATGATCCGCAACCAAAATTACGTGCCGCAACAACTATAGGTTCTTTTAATTTTTTTGAATCTTCATAAAATTCAGGGTCTATCGACTCAAAAGCATGAACTGCCAATTTTTTAAAGTTAAGCCCATCGTACTTAAACTTTCCAGCAATTATTTCATCTGTATTTGTATCAGCTGAAAAGATGCGTAGTACTTTCCCATCTATTGTTTCAGTCATTTTCAAACCTTTAGTTTTAATATTCCTGAAATTGGTATAAACCTTTCCAAAGTGCAGGAACCTCTTAAACATCTTAAAAGCTTGCAAAAAATTAATTTTTGAAGAAAAGAAGCGTATAAAGGAAAAACGGGAAAACCTTTATAACGCTTCTTTTATTTTGGAAGTGGCTTTACTAAGCCTAAAAAGGATTAACCCCAGTTTGGCTCTGTTTTTTGCCACCACCACAAGTAACGAATTAGAGTCAACGCTTTCTGTTATTATTTTATTCTCTTTTGTCTCGACTATTGTCCGGTTTACCACGCCTCTGTTTAGTTTGGAGGATGAACTTTCAGCCACATTTTGTATTGAAGCGCTAAACGCAGCAAAAGTATCAGGGTTGAAACCATTGGTCTTTCCGGATGCCATAAGTAAGCCGTCTTTTGATATGAGCACGGAGGCTTCTATATCGCCTCCAAACCCAAGATCATCCAATATATTTTCCAGAGTTTCAGTAACTGTTTCCACACTCACCCAAATCTAATCACTTTCCAATCGGAATCACGTCGATTGTTGATGATCTACTTCCCGAAGGCATTATATTTCTGATATTTCTACCACTCTGGCCTTTTATGTTTGAATTTTTGTTCCCTTCACCGGGCCCAAGTATCTGGGCAGAATGTACCCCTGTCATGATTGCCATAACTTTAACCCTGCCTTCATAATCCGGTTCTATCCTTGCGCCCCATATGACATTTGCCCTTTGATCAAGCTCATATGTTAGAGATGTTGCAATTTCCTCTGCCTCTTTTAACGTTAAGTCAGGACCACCTGTTATATGGATAAGGCTACCAGTAGCACCCCTATAATCAACATCCAGTAGTGGATGTGAAAGAGCTGCCCTCACAACTTCTTCTGCTTTATCTCTGCTTTTTGTTTCCCCAACCAGCATTACCGCAACACCACCACAGCTCATAACGTTTTTCATATCTGCATAGTCCAGATTTATTAACGATGGTTGTGTAATTGTTTCTGAAATCCCTTTAACCGTTTCAGAAATCATTTGATCCATTACAGAAAATGCCTCTTCTATAGGGAGATTCGGAACATACTCTAACAATTTGTTATTATCCAAAACTATAACTGTATCTGCTGCTCGCCTTAGATCCTCAAGACCGGTTTCGGCTGATACCGTTCTTGCCCGCTCCACCCTGAAAGGCGAAGAGACCATCCCAACTACAATCGCTCCCTGTTCCTTTGCAACCGTAGCAACGACAGGTGCAGCTCCTGTTCCTGTACCTCCACCCATACCTGCAGTTACAAAGACTAAATCACTACCTTTTAAAAGCTCTTCCAAGGTTCCTTTTGCAAGTTCTGCCGCCCTTCTACCCACATCGGGATATCCACCGGCGCCAAGACCCCTGGTAAGTGACTTACCTACCAAAATCTTTTTATCAGCGTTAATCACGTCCAAATGCTGCTTATCGGTATTTATTGCGATGGTTTCTGCACCTTTAACACCGATATGATGCAGACGATTCATTGTATTATTACCGGCTCCACCACATCCAACTATAACGATGCGAGGCTGTCCAAAATCCTCTAGATCATAATTTGCCTCGGAGTTCTGTCTGTTTTCCCTCTCTTTCTCATAATATTTCTGTGCGTTTTCTACTATTGAATGCATAATGTATACCCCTCTATTATTCCATCCCCTCAAAGTGTTATACTTATCCTTCTTCCACCTTTTTTAAATTTATCATACCCATTTCCTGAAGCATTTTTATATTTTCGCTTCCAATATTATCGGTTATCCAATGCACGATTATACTTCGAATAACCTCCGGACGATTGTTGCCGAAATGCGGTTGGAGCCCATCGATAATTTTAAGATGTGCCTCGTCTAATCTTACTGTTATCTGGTTCTTCATGACCATCTCAACTGTTTAGACCCCATTTAGACTCTAAATAGAATCTATTCAGAATTCACACTGATTATATATAAACATTTTGGTGGAATTATCTCTTACATATACCACTGATCTAATCTGCCGTATTAAGTAACGGTTTTATCTGATAATCGGAATTTACTATGGTAATTGGTGATTTTAACACTTTCTTGCAGCCCTTTTGACTAATATCTCAACCAAACCGTTTATAATTTATTCAGATTCGCCTATTTTATGTGGGGTAATTGGAAATGGGGTACCCAAAAAGTTTTCTCCAGACCTTCATGACAATCGAAAAACAGATACATGTTAGGAATCATTAGGGTTTATACAATGAAAATAACTGAGAAAACACATTTGGTTTTAATATTTATCCTTATTTTAACAACAATCACTTTAACGTCCGGATGTTTGGGGACAAAGGCCAGGGAACCTACAATAGAATTAAGCGAGATAAACATCAAAGAGATATCTTTTGGTATAACCACGTTAGAGGCCGAGGCCATCTTGAATAATCCAAACCCGATGGGAGCCAATCTGGATAGAATCACATATGATCTTTATTTCCTTAACGGTGAAGATGATTGGGAGTTTTTAGCAAGCGGAGCGCAGGAGGATATATCGATAGAGGCTAATGGGAACACCACTCTATACATGCCACTAAGGATCGATAACATGCAGGCACTCGTGGCAGCTTTTATGGGCTTTCATAGGGAATCTATGACATTCAAGGTTAACGGATCTGCATTTTTTGATCTTAAGATAATTTCATATGAGGTTCCTTTTGAAAGAGTGATGGTCCTGTCCGAGGATGATATGGGGCTCGAGTCTGTAAGTTTAAACTTTGCTTTTTAATCTTTACCCTTTTATGATCCCTATTGCCCTGAATGCAGCCACTTTTTTCCCTATGCCTGTTTCCTCACAACAGCTTACCACAACTTCCGGATTTTTATAGGCACCATGTGCTTCCTCTGCCAGTTCACCATACCTATCAAACGGTCCCTTTCGAGGTTTTTTAGTCCTTTCCCTGCATTTAACAACAATACCATTACTTTCAAGTTCTTTTTTTATTTCAGAACCTCTATAAATCTTCATTGCCTTTGTCCTGCTCATCTCCCTTCCAGATCCATGTGCGCACGATCCAAACGTTTCTTTTTTACCTGTTTTAGTTCCAACAAGTAAAAAACTCCTCGTACCCATTGAACCCGGAAGTAGAACTGGCTGTCCAACATCTCGATATAAGGCTGAAATGTTTTCATTTCCGGCTGAAAATGCTCTTGTAGCACCCTTTCTGTGTACGCACAGTTTTCTTTTCTTACCATCTACCTCGTGTTCCTCTGCTTTTGCAACGTTATGAGCAACATCGTAAACAAGGTTCATCCCCATATCTTCCGCACTTTTCTTTAGCGATTCTTCAAATGCCTTTCTTATAAAATATGTCCCGATCTGTCTGTTTGCCCATGCATAATTTGCGCAAGCACTCATGGCTTCAAAATAATCCATACCAAGGTTATGGCTAAGATAGGTACATGCAAGCTCCCGCTCCAGATCGAGTACCTGTGATAAAACCTTATCCTGCCTCATCTCCCTTTCAAATTCTCTTAAATAGTACGTGCATACACCATGTGAAAGACCTCTTCCCCCTGTATGCAAAAGTATCGCAACCTGCCCCGTCTCACATATCCCAAATTTCTTGGCAACCTCCGGATCGAATATCTCATCAACCACCTCAAGCTCCAAAAAATGATTTCCGGACCCAAGCGAGCCAAGCTGTGGGGCACCGCGCTTTTTTGATTTATCATCTATTTTTTGTGGATTTGCCTCCTCTATCCTTCCACCGTTTTCTGTCCTTTCCAGATCTTCTTCCCACCCGTATCCTTTTTCCACCACCCATTTTGAGCCTTCGGCCAGCACCTCATCCAGTTCGGCATAAGACATCTTTACTTTTCCCGAAAGACCCAAACCGGAAGGAATATTTTCAAATAGCGTGTCCAGTATCTGTGGGATATGCGGTCTTATCTCATCTTCCAAAACATCAGTTTTCATCAATCGTACGCCGCAGTTTATATCGTAGCCCACACCCCCTGGTGATATAACCCCTTCGTCAAAATCACAAGCAACTATCCCCCCTATTGGAAATCCATAACCCTGGTGTCCGTCAGGCATCGTCAATGAATATTTCACGATACCGGGCATCGAAGTTATATTTATTGCCTGATGTATCGTTTGATCGGCTTTCATCTTATCCAGAAGTTCAGTGCTGGCATATAATCTTGCTGGCACCCGCATGAATTTCTTATAATCAGAAGGAATCTCAAATACACCTTTACGAATTTTATTTATTGGAATATCTGCCACATTCACCATATTCATCACTCGTCCATTATTTATATAATCTTCACAATGAATCTTTAATTTTGTATTTTGTTTAGTCCCCTATAACCACAAGATTACACAGATTTTCAGGAACCACTCAAAGTAGCATTTATTGGGTTGTTTTTAATTTTTGCTCCACGCCTGGATATCCCACAAAGTTTATGAAGAATGATTAACAAGAAATGAGTATTATGAAAAAAGAGCTGATGGATATTCTGGCATGCCCGATTTGTAAAGGAGATTTAAAACTGACCATAACAGAGGAAGAAAATGATGAAATTAAAACCGGCTCCCTGAGTTGTGCAAAGTGCAGCGAAGATTATCCGATCGAAGACAGTATACCAAACCTGCTCCCCCCGGATCTACGCTGAAATAGGGTTAATAACCCGCAGCTCTTCTGTTTCAAGGGAAACAAACTGTTTTTCAACGTCTATTTTGCCATCTCTAAGCCAGATTATCCTGTCTGCCAGCTTTCCAAGTTCCTCTTCGTGAGTGACCATCAGGAGAGTGACACCTGTTTCTCTGTTGAGCCTCTTAAACAGCTCTATTATCTCCACGGAAGCCTTAGAATCTAAATTAGCAGTAGGTTCATCGGCCAGTATGAGTTTAGGTCTATTCATAAGGGATCTGGCAATAGCAACACGCTGCTGCTGTCCTCCAGATAGTTCTGAAGGCATATGGTTTTGCCTATCGTATAACTCCACGATATCCAAAAGTTCAATTGCCCTGTCTTTGCATTCCTTTTTAGGTTCACCCGATAACATCATGGGAAGCATTACATTTTCCAGGGTTGATAGTTCCATGAACAGGCTAAAGAACTGAAATATAAAACCAAACTTATTCAAACGTAGCTCAACTCTTTTGTTTTCCTTCATCGTTGATGTATTCTCGTTATCTATATAGATGCATCCGGATGTTGGTGTATCAAGTAACCCAACCTGGTTGAGCATTGTGGATTTACCCGAGCCCGACGGGCCCATAAGCGCAACAAATTCTCCCTCATGAACGGTTATATCAACACCTCTTAAAGCTGACACCTCTACCTTTCCCATCAGATAAGTCTTCTTCAAAGATTCGGTTCTTATAAAACCGTCATCCATCGATTATTCCCCCCATATTGATCTTATTATGTTCTGCTTTGCGGCATTCCATGCAGGATAGAAACCGGAAATGACCGCTGCGATAAGTATAGTCCTGAAGGTTATAAGAACAAGGTTCAATTGTACTTCGGGATATATTTCCCCAATCGGTGTTATCATGGGATTGTAAGAAAAATAAACTGATATAAGGTTCATCAGAACTATTCCAAGTGCTATACCAAATAAACTAAAAATACAGGCTTCTGTAAGGAACATCAACAAAACAGTAATGTCCTTGGACCCTATTGCTTTTAGAACACCTATCAAACGTCTTTTATGTGTTGTATTAATGTAAACTATGATTGCTATGGTAGCCGCCACGGTTAGTAATCCAATATAGGTCATTACACCTGTAATTATGCCCATGCTGGCGGTAATCTTCTCAATGAATTCTGCCTTATCCATCCAGGTCTTTACATCGCCACGGATGCCCTGTTGCATTATTAAGAGTCTATATTCATCTGCCGAGTCTCTATCATATAACCTGACAAGAATTTGAGTGGCTTCATCTTTTTGATTATAAACATCTTCGATCTCTTTTGTTGTGACATATGCATTGAAGTCCGGGCCCATCCCGGCATCGATTATGCCTTTAACATGGTACTCCCTGCTCACCCCATTATCATAGGTAACTACAACGTTTTCACCAACCTCAACGTCAAGGGCATTTTTTGCAAATTCACCAAATCCCCAATCATCTTCGTCTGGCATTTTGTTTTTAACCAGCACTTTTCCAAGGACGATCTCATTGGCATCCCTATCAGAAAGAAATTCCCCAATTTTAATTTTTTGGGGCACAAGCGTGACTTCCTCCTCCTTTGAAGGCGTCAGACCAACAACTTTTGTGTTTATTGTTTTGCCCTTATACGTGATGGAGGCATGTTTATCGATATGTGGGGAAGATGCTGTTATTCCTGAAATCAGATTGAGCTTTTTTTCCGTACTTTTAACATTTTGAAGATAGGTATCATCGGCTTCCGGTTCTATTGATAGATGAGATGAAATCGTGTTAATCATCTCGTCCTGCATCGTGTTTGTCATCCCGTAATTAAAAGATGTAAAAAACATCAGATTGACAAAACTGAATGCAATCATCAAAACCACCAGGCAGGTGACTTTCTTGTCCTTGAATATGTCTTTTAAGGCCAAAAAAAATGCAGTTTTAACCGACCCTTTGATACCTTTTAGATCATCGGTCATTATTGTTATTTCCTCTTTTTATGGATAAAGAGTATAATACTGGGGGTTATTGCAATAACGGCAGCCATAATCGCTAATAGATTCAAAGAGACATTTTCTTTTGTGGTAACGATTAATTCCGAGCGCTGGTTCATCGTATGATTGCCAAAATCATCTTCATATTCCACTGTTATATTGTACTCGTAAACTCCCCCCTTATCTGCACTGAAGGTGAATACGGCAGGAGCATCCTCATCGGGTCCGATCTTTCCTAAAAAAACTCCTGTAACACCCTCAAATGGGAGATCGATGTTAGCTTTGACCGATTTTGCATCATCAGCTCCCGCATTTTCAATTCTTACCATCAAAGTTACAAAGTCCCCTTGATCTATCTTTGTGGGATTGGATGAAATTGAAGCGATGCTCAATTCGGCGTTTCCCTTTATCTTTATCCCGACTGCCTCTTCCTGTTCCTTTGATGTATCCGCACCACTATACTGCAAAACAATGGGTATTGAATATAAACCTAACGCTGCACTTTCATCAGATGTAGCCTTAAATTCCAATTCATAGCTTTCGGATGGATTAAGGCTTTTTATGTAGTAATTGTTTGGGCTTTGACAGGAAAGCGGTTGGTTAAACACGATATTCACATTAATGTCATCTGCTTTACTCTCGCCCCTGTTTGTTAGTTTTAGAGCGATGTTAAAATCATCCCCGGGGCTAATGTAGGGGGGAACAATCTTTTCCACTTCGATTGCAGGTTCTTTAGCATTGGAAACTCTCGTATCAACATTTATCGGAATCGGGTATCTTACATTTGTTGAGTTGAACACCTCAACTTGAAGTTCTGGAAAGTATATACCCTCCGTCTTAGGCGCCTTAAAGACAAATACCAGATCCATACTCTGGCTTGGACCGAGCAGACCTACATTATCGTAGCTTTTGGTCAATGATTTAACCTCAGAGGAAAATAGATAGACCTTTCTGATATCTGCTGCCCCCGTTTCTGAATTTTTTATTGTAACGGTGATGGTTCCAACATCTTCTGGCATAAGTACGGAAGGAGAAACCTCATAGCCAGTGATCATGATAGAAGAATCTGCCAACGCCACAGAAGAAAAAGTCGCCAAAACAAAAAAAATCAAAAGTGTAACATAAAAGCTTTTCAAAAGATACTCTAAACTGAACATTTTATTATCACCCGTAATCACCTCACACTAAAAGTATTCCAAAACCATTTTAGAAGCGTTCTAAAAGTGTTTATTTCCATCCCCTCAAAGATTCCCTCAAAGTTGTGATACCTAATGTTTCACTCCGATTATATCATATCCTTGATCAAGTATTTAAATGATATGGCACTAAAATTTAATATTATGGCCATAAATCAATTGGTGATGGTAAAGCAGTTTTTTAAAAAAGAATTAAGTTACTTATATCCGATTAAGGATAACGCTTTAAGGAGCCAAAAAATGTTTGATGAATCCAGATGTGATCTGTGTGGCGAATGCCTTGTGAAATGCCAGTACGTAGATTACAGCCATAAAACAGCCATAAATGAGATCAAAGCCCTGATCGAAGGAAAAGATGCCGAGGTTCTAATTGAATGTATCACCTGTGTTGCCTGTAATGAGTATTGTGGCAAAGGCGCAGGTCCCTTTGACCTTATCAACCTGAGGCAAGAGGAGACCGGAGCCTCCTTTACGACAGACTCTGCTATCCGATTTATGGACATGGGAAAAATGTTACCTGCAAAGATTGTCAAGGGCGATCCGGATAAACCGGTTATGTCTGTCTGCTCGGTTGGAGACCTTATCCCACACCTCTTTGAAGGAAGATTGTTTGAAGGGATGACTATTTTAAAGGGAAAAGACTACTTTTGCCACCTGGGTTATATCCATACCGGAATGGAAAGCACGCTTAGAAAGAACATTGAGCGTGTGGTGAATAACCTTACCAAAATATCAACTGACAAAATCATTTTTTTCCATGATGACTGTTATTCCGCATTCACAAAAAAAGCGATGGAATATGAAATAGATGTCCCTTTCAAGCCGATACACATAATCGAATACCTCAGAGATTTTATACGAGACCATCAGGATGAGATTGAGAAACTAAATATGAAAATAGCATATCAGAGACCCTGTGCTTCACGTTACACGCCTCAAAAAGATCTTATACTCGATGAGCTTTTTGAGCTTATAGGCGTTGAAAGGGTAAAGCGAAAATACGATGGGATTGACGCCCTATGTTGTGGGGCACCAATCGCTTATGTGGATAAGGAAAGGGTTTTTAAGATACAGGAAAAAAATATAAAAGACGCAAAGGATGCAGGAGCCGAGGCCATTATATTCGCCTGCCCGTTATGTGCGATGAACTTGAGAGATAAGGCAAAGGGATCGGGGCTTGATCATTATATGATAACCGAGCTCTGTCGCCTGGTTCTGGGGGAAAAGATATAAAGGTATCTTAAATATCTTAAATATCCTAAATAGCCTCTTTCACAATCTCGGAAATGTCTTTAATGACCATTTTATCTTCTAGTCCGCATGCCTTTAGTGCGTCCTCGAGCATCGTCATACAACCGGGGCATGAAACAGCCAGTATTTCGCATCCGGAATCATATGCTTCTCTGATTCTAACCCTGCTTGGGCCATCGTCCCCACCCAAGAAATCCGTGTAAAAGTTCCCGGCCCCGCCTCCGCAGCAAATTGAATTTTCTCTGTTTCTTTTCATCTCCACCAGTTCTACCCCCGGTATGGATTTTAAGATCTTTCTTGGGGGATCGTATATGTTATTTAATCTACCCAGAAAACATGGATCGTGATATGTAACCTTTGCATCGATCGGATTTGAAAATTTTAGTTTTCCCTTCTTGATAAGGTCTGAAAGAAGCTCTGTGTAATGAAACACGTTGTATTTTACACCAAGATCGGGGTAGTATTTCTTTATCGCATTATAAGAGTGTGGAGAGAGCGTAACAATCTTTTTGACATTAAATTCCTCAAACTTTTGAATATTTTCTTTGGCCAGTAACTGGAATAAACCGGATTCACCCAACATTTTCACTTCATTTCCATCACAGTTTTCATCGTTTCCGAAAACTCCAAAGCAGAGCCCACCCTCTAAAAATGTCTCTCCAAGTGTTCTTGCAACTTTTTGACACCTCGTGTCATATGACCCAAGGCATCCGATATATAGGAGGAATTCATCATCCGGTTCATAATGTCCTATATTTGTCCCATCCAGCCAATTACCCCTTTTACCTCTCGGCTCGCCCCAGGGATTTCCATGTTTTGTTATGTTTTCAAGAAAATCTCTAACATTTGGCGGCACCATACTACACTCGACCAGATGCTCCTTTGCCGCCACCATAATATCTGAGATATGATCTGAAAAATCCATCACACAATGTTCTACACAGTTATTGCATGCCGAACAAGAGTACAGTATTTCTGAAAGATGCCCGGTCCATTCGATCTCTCTTTGTTTTGCAGCACGTATGAGCCAGAGCCTTCCACCGGGTGAGTATGTCTCCAGACGATATTTCTGGTATGATGGGCAGTTTAAAAGGGAATAGTCTTTGGGAAATTTACAAAAGCCACATCTAAAGCATCTGTGTATTATATCATCAAAATCATCAAGGCTCATCTATTCCACCTCCAGATTCCCCGGATTCATTATTCCATTCGGGTCAAGGACCTTTCTTATCTTTTTAATTAGCAAAAGCGTATTTTTATCCATACTGTCGATAATCTTTTGTTGTCCGTAAACGTCGGCCTTCCATGGAACACCACCCATTTCGATCACAGCTTCATTTGTCTTTTGTATTGCCTCTCTTGCCCTTTTAACCTCATCGGGATCTGCCCGATTAAATGGATATGCAAAGCCAAACATCATCGAGTGGGATCTTCCAATAACCCTTACCATTGAAGCATAGTGAAGATCGTATTCTGAAGCAATTTTAAGTCCCAATACATGGGCTTTCGGATAGTTTTCAACTGGCATGATTGGCCCTACATATTCAAAACCCCCACCACGTCTCATATCAGCAAACTGTGTTATAGGGACAAGGGGCATTCCCAAAATGAGCTTTTTTAATGGCACTACCTTTGTAAACTTAAAATCATCTCTCTGATCGTACTTTTTAAATATGTCCAGTATACACTTTCTCTTGAATGCGATTTCATCATCTGAATTTCCGGTTACACACAAATAGCCAAATATAAAATCCTGAAACAGAGAAGGATAATACATGGAAGCAATATCTTCTGCTACCTCGAGCTGAGTGATCTCAAACCAGATTTCCGGGATTAAATCCGGGTTTTTTGTCATGAATGCCAGAAGATCCTTTTTCTTTTCCTTTGGGTAGAGCCGAAAAGATAATTTTGTTACTACTCCCGTTGTGCCATACCAGCCTATAAAGAGACCGGCAAGATCAGGTAATGGTGCCCTTGAAAACCATAGAGGGGAAACCGAACAGGACCCAACCTTAACAATCTCACCCGTGGGAAGCACAACTTCCATACCATTAATCATCTCTGAGTGAAAACCATACCTTTGTGAGAGGTGTCCTGATCCGTGAACCAATGCATTTGCGGTAACACTTGCTATAGGGGGTGCGTCGGGCATGGAATGTCTAAGTGAAGGGTGATTTTTTTCAAGATATGACTTTAGCTGGCCCTCAGTTACACCAGGCTCTAAAATTACGTATCTACATTTTTCGTTCACTTCAATAATCCGATCCATCCTCTTCAGATCCATCACGATTCCGCCCTTGATGGGCATCGTTAACCCTGATGTAGTCACACCACCCCCCATTGGAACAATTGGGATTTTGTTTTCGTTTGCTAACTTAACGATATTTTGAACCTGCTCGGTTGTTTTTGGCATCACAACAAAGTCAACCCTGCGTGGCTCCATTGCACCGAGGTCTCGAGAATAGATATAAATCTCCTCTTTCCGGTTTGAGGCAAAATCTTTTCCAACTATTTCACAAAGAGTATTGTATAAATCAGTCATGTATGATACC
>DAOWMC010000115.1 GCA_030643285.1 Methanobacteriota archaeon
ATGGGCTGAGGCAAGCTCGGGGGGCCATTTTGGTCCCGCTCTAAAAAGGACTGGCTATGATGCAATAGTTTTTACGGGAAGTGCCAAAAAACCGGTCTATCTATATATCACAGACTATGGCATCGAAATAAAGGATGCCTCTCATCTGTGGGGAAAGGATTCTTATGAGACCGAAATGACCATAAGGAAGAATCTGGATGATCCGGATGTGGCAATTGCATGTATAGGGGCGGGGGGTGAAAACATGGTCAGGTTTGCAGGGATCATGAATGATCTTGGAAGAACCGCCGGCAGATCCGGTAATGGTGCGGTGATGGGTTCTAAAAATCTAAAAGCTATCGCTTTAAACGGCAAAAAAAATGTGGAGGTTGCAGACCCGGAGAGGCTGTTAAGATTGATTAAAGGCTTGTCAATACTCGCTAAAGACAGCCCGATATCGCCCATTTTTGCTAAGTTTGGTACTGCGATGTTTCTGGATACATTTGGGCCTTTAGGCGACGTGCCGTATAAATACTGGACTGAAAGTGACGCTACCAGGGGTGAAAACACCGAGATGGCAAAGGCCATCGGTGGGGGCAAGATGTACAAAGAGATTCTAACAAAGAATTATCACTGTGCAACCTGTCCGATCGGTTGTGGTAGACTTGTAAAGGTAGAATCACCCAAAGAATATGCCGTGGAGGGACATGGTCACGAATACGAGACGGGTGCGGCAATAGGCACATTATGTATGATCGATGATATGGGGGCAGTTGCAAAGGGAAACGATCTTTTGAATAGATACGGTATGGATTCTATCGAAACCGGTAGCCTTATCGCATTTTCGATGGCCTGCTATGAAAAGGGATGGATAACAAAAGAGGATACGGATGGTGTTGATATGACCTGGGGAAATGCAAAATCAATGCTCAAGATGATAGAGAAGATAGCTAAAAGAGATGGGTTTGGTGATACACTTGCAGACGGACTCATACCGACAGCAGAAAAAATAGGTCACAACTCGATAAAAATTGTTATGCACAGCAAGGGACAGGCATTTCCAATGCACGACCCGAGGACATTTCATGGGCTGGCTATCTCGTATGGAACCTCTGAGAGGGGGGCATGTCACCTCCACGGAATGGGGTGGTTGGAGATTGCAGGGTTTGGGTTTTCCCCATATCATCTGTCTAAAGATAGGATGTTGAAAAAGTATTCATTGAGTGGACAGGCCCTCAGTACAATAGTGACCCAGGCCTTTGCGGATATTAACGATGCCCTGATTCAATGCAGCTTTTCTCTAATGGGGTTTGTGACACCAAAGATACAGGCCGCACTTTTATCCGCAGTAACGGGTTGGGACGTAACGGAGCAGGAACTTTTAAAAACAGGGGAAAGAATCTTTAATCTGAAGCGTCTGTTCAACTGCAGGTTCGGGGTGGGGAGAAATGATGACATAATACCTGAGATGATACCCATAGATGCAAGCGGAGGATACGTTCCAAAGGGTAAACCACTAAAAGAGGCAATTGATGAGTACTATGATCTTAACGGTTGGACAAGAGAGGGTATTCCAATGGCTGCAAGAATAAGGGAATTGGAAATAGAGGATGTAAAAGAAAATTTACCGTAAGATACAAGATAAATAAAAATGGATTTTGCGTAGCGATTATGGTTGTTTTAAAAACCCACGATCTATAAAATACAATACGATTAAAGGCAAACTCTTTCGGGTTTTATGCTTTAAATTAGAAATGTTTGGTTCTTAACTATAAATACAATTTTTGAAGTTTCTTGATCCGGGAACCAACGATAATAGATCTTCTCAGGGTCTATTAAAGATAAGATTGAAAAAGTAAGATATATGAGGGTGGATAAAGAAAATATTCCCAATAATTATCTGGATAATCACGCAGTGCATTATAACTTATCCAGTATGAAATATGAAATATCTCATAGAGCAGGTGTCATAAAATGGATATGGAACATGTTGATAATATCATAGACAGGTATAGCGGAAAAGAAGGGTTCTTGATTCAGCTACTTCTGGATATTCAAAATGAGCTAAATTGGATTCCAAGAGAGGTGATAGATCTGATAAGTGAAAAATTTCAGATTCCTATCAGCCAGATATATCGGGTGGCAAGTTTTTATCAGGCAATTAGTTTAACTCCGATCGGCCGTCACATCGTCCAGGTATGCATGGGTACCGCATGCCATGTTCGTGGTTCAAAAAAAATATTGAATAATCTTTGCAGTACATTAAAAATCGAAGAGGGTGAAACTACGGAAGATATGAGATTCACCTTAAGAAGGGTCAATTGCCTTGGTTGCTGTGCTATGGGGCCGGTTATACTCATTGACAAGGACCACCATGGCAAGATAACCCCTTCGGCGGTTAAGGGTATTTTGGAGATGTATGATTGAGGGTTTTTGATGATGCGGATTAATACACCAACTGAATTAGAAACGTTTAGGCAGGATATGCTATCTAAAAGAGACCGAAATAAGCCATGTATCACGGTCTGTTGCGGGACTGCCTGCCACGCCTATAAAAGTGATAAGATAGCCTCTGCTTTTGAAGAAGAGATTAAAAAACATGGTCTTGAAGTGGGTATAGCTGTTAAGAGGACTGGTTGTCATGGATTCTGTGAGAAAGGTCCGATTGTTGTTATTTATCCTGAAGAGACCTGCTATGTCGAAGTAAAACCAGGGGATGTCCCTGATATTGTTTCAAAGACGATAAAAGAGAATGAGATCCTGAGCAGCCATCTACGTGACAGTGAATCACGGGCAGGTCATTTAGCTGGCATTAAAGAAACCCGGATCATCGATCATCTGCTTTACACAGATCCTGTCACCGGTGAAAAATTGATTTATGAATCCACAATTCCATTCTATAAGAATCAGATGCGCATAGTCTTTGGCCCCAATAAACAGATCGACCCCAAAAAAATAGATGACTATATATACATCGGTGGATATGCGGCTCTGGCCAAGGCACTCTCTAAGATGACACCAGAACAGGTCATCGAAGAGATAAAGAATGCAAAGTTGAGAGGTCGGGGTGGTGGAGGTTTTCCAACTGCCAAAAAATGGGAGTCGACACGTAAGGCTCCTGGCGAGCCAAAGTATGTGATCGTAAACTGTGATGAGGGGGATCCGGGGGCTTACATGGATCGGTCACTGATGGAGGGAAACCCCCATAGCGTCATTGAAGGGTTGATCATCGGTGGATATGCGATTGGTGCATCCGAAGGATTCATCTATGTCCGTCAGGAGTATCCACTTGCAGTAGAAAATACGGAGATTGCCATAAAACAGGCGGAGGAATATGGACTACTTGGAAAGGATATTTTGGGTACAGAATTTAATTTCAAGATAAAGGTACACATGGGTGCAGGGGCCTTTGTGTCTGGCGAATCAAGCGCTTTAATGACTGCGATAGAGGGGCGGGTGGGAGAGCCAAGACCAAAATATATACATACATCCGAAAGCGGCCTCTGGGAAAAGCCAAGTACATTAAATAATGTGGAAACATGGGCAAATGTGCCGCTTATAATAAGTAAAGGTGCCGATTGGTTTTCCTCTATTGGGACCGAGGAAAGTACGGGAACCAAAATATTCTCTCTTGTGGGTAATGTGAACAATACCGGCCTGGTGGAAGTGCCTATGGGCACAACATTGAGGGATATCATCTTTGAGATAGGTGGTGGAATTCCAGGGGGTAAAAAATTCAAAGCAGTTCAGACTGGCGGACCTTCTGGCGGTTGTATTCCCAAAGAGTATCTTGATCTACCAGTCGATTTTGACGAGCTTAACAAACTTGGATCGATGATGGGATCTGGTGGGTTGATTGTGATGGATGAGGATACCTGTATGGTAGACGTAGCCCGTTACTTTATAGAATTTTTGTGTGATGAGTCATGTGGTAAATGTGTCCCTTGCAGAGAGGGGCTAAAACAGATGCGTATGATACTTACGAATATCTGTGATGGAAATGGTAAAGAGGGTGATGTGGAACTTCTTGAAACGTTGGCTAACGTGACTAAAAACGCTGCACTATGTGCCCTTGGATCGACATCTGCAAATCCGGTACTCTCCACCCTTCGATACTTTAAAGACGAATATGAAGCACATATTAACGAAAAAAAGTGTCCTGCTCTAGTATGTACGAATCTGATTTCTTATTATATAGACCCAAAAAAATGCAAAGCATGCCTGATCTGTCTCAAGAAGTGTCCGGTTGATGCGATAGAAGGTGCCAAAAAAACAATTCACGTTATTGATCAATCCAAATGCACGAAATGCGGAACCTGCTTTGATTTCTGTCCTGATAAGTTTGGTGCAGTGAAGAAGATAACCGGTGAGCCGGTTCCACCACCGATTCCAAAAGAGGAACGGGTCTTTGGAGGTGGAAAAAATGAGTGAAGTTACTTTGGAGATCGATGATGTGGAAATAAAAGCAGAGAAAGGGTTGGCGATACTGGAAGTTGCAAAGGCAATGGGAATCGATATACCCACGTTATGTCACAGTCCGTTAGTCTCTACCTTTGGCGCATGTCGTCTATGTTCGGTAAAGATAACAACAAAATGGGGCAGAACTAAAATTGTTACTTCCTGTAACTATCCTGCCGAAGAAGGCCTAAAAGTTGA
>DAOWMC010000091.1 GCA_030643285.1 Methanobacteriota archaeon
GTATGTATCCACGAGGCTGTAATCCATTGGTTATGTATTGATCCTGTGATATTTTATTATTTTCTATATTGTCGGTCTTCAAATTCTTCAAATAACCCATAAAAATCGGTTATTTTAGGCCTTATAAGATCTCTGAAATTGGTACTCCAGAATCCATGGTTAGAATGATCCCCAAAGATTCCAATCTTTTCCATTCCATGATCGGAGAGTACGATCAGATCTCCATCGATCCCGGAGGCAATTTCATCAAGATCCGAGTAAATCATCTTCATCAGTGTTCTGTTCCCAAAATTCAGGTGGCCTATTACATCCGCAACACTGAAATAACCAAGTACAAAGTCATGATCTTCTTTCAAGGCCGTTTTGAATTCTCCTTTTATTTTTCTATGATGCTCAAAAGAGAGGCTGTTATACTCTTTTCTTACTGCCTCTTTCGCTTCTTTTCCATCCGTATCAAAGAACTTTTTAAGTATTACCCGTTCTTTATCATGCTGCTCTTTTTCGTAGTTAAATCCAGGAAGATCTAAGATCAAAGGATCATCAAATAAAGAGAAAAATGTTTCCTCCACCCCAATTCTGGTATTCCACATTTCTTTATCGCCTTTTGCCAGGATCTCTTCCTCCTTGTTTTTCCCTGTCATGAATGAGCTCCACAGTACCATAGTTCTTGGTTCCGAAAATTCGGAGATGTCTGTTTTTCCATAGAACTCCTGCTTTAAGTTGATGCAATTGAATTCCTCGACAAGCCTGTATTCCAGGGCATCGACAGCGTATACGACAATCATCTTTGAAGCTCCGTAATTATCCCACCGCCACAGATGTCCTCACGTGAAAGAACAAACCTACCTAATTCCTGTATCTCGTTGAAGTTTTCTAAAACAACAGGTTTTGCAGTTTTTAAAATAACATCTGCAACCTCTCTATTCTTTATCTCGCCTGCATCCTCTCTTATCAATTCGAGGGTGGATGAGTCTATTGTCTTATTGATCTTTACTACCTCGCAGGGGACCTCCTGAGTTGCACACCTAAAAGAGATGTACTCGCCTCTTTTAAGGGGGACCTTGTCCATCCAGAAGAGATTGGCAGATACCATATCAGTTATGATGGGCAATTTATCGTCGCTACATCTTGCAACCACATCGCCACGATCTAAAAAGAGTTTATCCTCAGTTGTCATACCCGTACACTTTTTTGCCTCTGCATCTTTTACATCCTCTTTCAGATACTCCTCTATACCTTTAACGGACGTCTCTTCACCGGATGGGAACACCCTTATCCTATCGCCACGCCTCAGGATGCCACTTTCCACCCTGCCCACAATAATCCTTTTTTCAAAGTTGTAAACATCCTGAACAACAAACCTCAAGGGCCCATCTACCGCAACCTCTTTTGACTTGAACGTGTCAAGAGATTCAAGAACCGTAGGTCCGTCATACCATTTCATTTCATCCGACCTGTTAAAAACAAAATCCCCAACCTTTGCCGATATTGGTATGACATAAGATGGTTTTATATTTAACCCCACTAAGAAGTCCAAAATGTCTTTTTTTACCTCATCAAATCGATCTTTTTTGTATCCTACAAGATCCATCTTGTTAATCACAACTATGATTTGATCCAGCCCCAGCATAGAGAGGATATAAGCATGCCTCTTTGTCTGTTCCTTCACGCCTTCTTCAGCATCCACTATCAGTATTGATGCTTCCGCCTGAGAAGCTCCTGTTATCATATTTTTAATGAATTCGACATGTCCAGGGGCATCAATGATCACATAATTCCTCTTTTCAGTGTTAAAGAAAGTCTGTGCGGTATCGATTGTAATGCTTTGCATCCGCTCCTCTTCCAGGTGGTCCATCACGTAGCCAAACTCAAAGTCCTTTCCCAGGCTTTCACAGATCTCTTTTATTTCATTTATTTTGTCTTCATTAAGAGAACCCGTATCAAATAAAAGCCTTCCAATGAGCGTGCTCTTGCCGTGATCTATGTGCCCGACAATTACGAATTTTAACGTTTCATCATCCATTTTCATCACCGTACTTATTCAATTACGCCCCACTGAATCTGGGCCCACGCCCGTTCGTGCAAGTAATATATAAAAATCTTCGCAAAAACCTCTACCAATCCAACCTCGACTGCAATCGTAATCTCCCCGGTAAAAACGTACACCAATGTGATGGTGGTCAACGTTGCAATTGCCCGCCAGGTGAAAGTTTTTGCAAGGCTCCTTCTTCTACTTACCATTCTAACCATTTAGATCACATATACCCCAAGGCTCTCAACTTCTGCATCATGTAGGCCCTTTCTTTGTCCTGTGCCCTTCCACTTCTCTCCGAGATATCGGTTGTTTTGAGCTCTTCAACAATCTTGTCAACGGTGTCTGCATCGGAGTCAACCGGGTTGCAGCATGTTTCGCAGCCTATGCTCCTGTACCTTTTACCATCTTTTGCAAAGTAGAGGTCAACTACTGGAATGTTTTCCCTCTGCACATACTTCCAGATATCAAGCTCTGTCCAGTGCAAAAGAGGATGAACCCTGATGTGCTGCTCACCTTTTTGTCTGTTTTTGAATTGATCCCATAGCTCTGGTGGCTGATCCTTGTAATCCCACTGGAACTGCTTATTTCTTGGTGAAAAAACACGCTCTTTGGCCCGAATTCCATGTTCATCTCTTCTGATTCCAAGGAGCAGGGCCTTGAAATCATGCTCTGCGATTGTCTGTTTTAATGCCGCTGTCTTTAACTGTCCACAGCATGCCAATTTATCGCCTTTATCCGGGGCCATTCCTGATTCAATGGCCTCTTCATTCTTGCCAATGACAAGCTTAAAATCCCATTCTTCTGACCATTCATCTCTGAATTCATATATCTCTTTAAATTTATACCCTGTGTCTATATGCACCGCAGGAAATGGTACTTTTCCAAAAAATGACTTTCTAACAAGCCACATAAGAGTCGTCGAGTCCTTTCCAATGCTCCATAAGATACAAATGTCTTTGAACTGTTTGTACGCCTCTCGTATTATATATATGCTCTGACTCTCCAAAGCGTCAAGATGATCCATACTTCCCTCCAGTATTCAATCAAGATAACCCAGGGCTTTGAGTCGCTTTTTTACTTCTTTTTCTTCTTCCTTGCTGAAGGTCACTTCTTCCCCATCGTCTTCATCTTTGAGAATTTCAGTTATGACAAATTCAACATACTCATCTACGGAACCAAAATCCAAATCAGTAATTCGATTCTCCACCATATCGTAGAGATCTGCCTGTATAAAGACAGCTTTTTTATCGTTTTTAAAATCTTTTTTGCTCATAAATACCCTAGCCTCCTAAGTCTATCCCTTACTGCTTTAACTTCTTCTTCGGTTAGATTATCCTCGTCCTTTATCTTTCCACTTGACGCAAGCGTCCTCATAACAAAGACAATGAACTCGGTTACACTGGAAAATCCCGTGCCTTCTATCATATCTTTTAACCGCTCGTACAATTCTCGTGGAATTTTTAGCGTGACTTTATCTTTTTCTCCCATATGCACACTCTGATTGTAGTAATATTATAGTATGCCAAGAGCGTATATAAAGGTTTTTAATAAAAATAAAAAGAAGAAAAGTTTTTAGGGGTTATTACATGTAGGTTTGTAAGTGATTTTAAATGTTTTGGGAAGATTGGAAACACATTACAAAATTGGACCCCGATAAAAAGATAACGGAACGCAGGCTTGAACTCATCATCAATTCGGGAACGGATGCTATAATGATATCGGGAACCCAAAATATTACAAATAAAAAAATTTCAGATCTACTCTCAATGCTCAGTGATTATAAAATACCAAAGATCTTGGAGCCCGTAGACCCAAAACTGCTTCGGTATGATGATGTGGACCATATATTTGTTCCTTCAATAATAAATACTGATGATCCGAGGTGGTTTATCGGAAGGCACAAGGAGTGGATTATGAACCATAAGATAAACTGGGATATGATCACGCCTGAAGCTTATATTGTCCTGAACCCGGATTCTGCAGTGAGCAGGCTGACAGGTTCCAAAACAAGCCTAAGTGCAGAGGATGTGGCTGCATATGCCGTGTGTGCTGAGAAGTATTTTAAATTTCCGATAATATATATCGAATATAGTGGAACTTATGGAGATCCAAAAATCGTTAAGCGGGTACGTGAGAGCTTGTGTGAATCAACATTGTTGTATGGTGGTGGAATAAACTCCAAATCAAAAGCGATGGAAATGAAAAAATACGTAGATACGATAGTTGTGGGAAATGTGCTGTACGATGACCTGGGGAGTTTCATGGAGACTATTCCTTAAACATTTACATGGCTCAAAAGAACCCTATCATTCACCGCCTTTTTTAACCTCTTCAAAAAGATCATTTGCTTCATTTGCCGTGGCACCTTCATGAATAATTGCACGTAAAGCCTTTATCATGGCTACAGGATGGTCATTTTGCCAGATGTTTCTTCCAAGATTGACACCAATGGCACCCTTTTGGATTCCATCATAGACAAAATCAAAGACCTCGTGTTCCGTATCCACCTTTGGCCCGCCTGCCATTACCACAGGTACCGGACACCCATCAACAACTTTCTCAAAGTTTTCACACCAGTATGTTTTTACCACCCTTGCACCTAATTCAGCAGCTATACGGCTACACAGAGAAAGATAACGGGCATCTCTTTTTCCAAGTTCCTTACCAACGGCAGTGACTGCCATTACAGGTATACCATAATCTTCACCCCAATCAACAAGTTTTGATAGATTCAATAACGATTGGCGTTCGTAGTCGCTGCCCACAAATATCGAGATTCCTATAGCACAGACATTGAGGCGAATAGCCTCTTTTATCGATGTGGTGATTCCTTCGTTTGCAAGGTCCTGTCCGACCATGCTTGTTCCCCCCGATACCCTCAGTATTACCGGTTTACTATTTTTCGGATCGATCGATGATCGCAAAACTCCCCTTGTTACAAATAAAGCATCACAATAAGGGAGAAGCGGTTCAACGGTTTTCCCGGGTTTTTCCAATTTTCTTGTGGGACCCTGAAAGTACCCGTGGTCAATAGGCATGAATAAACAATGTCCATCCGATTTTATCAATTGTGCCAGACGATTTTTCATTCCCCAATCCATATATTATCACTCCTTTATACCATTCGATGGTTGGCAAGTATAAATTAGTTTTCCATCTTTATTCAGTCTTAACGACTCGGATTCGGTTTTTGTTCCTCACTTTACTTATGGACGATTCGAATAATTGTATGTCGAAAATCCCCATAAATTAAAATCCGAGTGTTATCCCTCTGTCATCTCCTCGATCTTTCGGTCATACCACTTGGTAAACCTGTAATAACTCGTGTATAGCGAGGCATATACATTTTTTGTTTGTTTTATAATCTATAGCACAGGGGGATTTACATTGAACCTGCGAAATTTACCCTAAGAAATATAAACTTTAAACTTAAAAAGAGATAATAAAAACCTTTTCGCATCTTAAAATGGGGAAAACCAAATGAAACACAAAA
>DAOWMC010000001.1 GCA_030643285.1 Methanobacteriota archaeon
AATAGGTCTTGTTATATCATTTTGAATATAGCCCGATCGGTATAAAATATTTAATAATTTTGAATTTTGGAATAACTTCAATTTCAGTGAAACTATCAGGGGGGTTTTGTTTAGCTATCAAATGAAGTAAATTAATTAAAAAAAGCCTCTGAAGGTACTGTCTCGCAATTGATTGGTTTTTCAAGTAAACCTTTTGAAAAAAGGTTTAATCCAAAAACGTACTTTAAAAAAGGTTAAATAAAAAAAATTAAATTTAAAAATAGGTTCAATACAAATATAATTATTTAATAAAGACTTAATCCAAAAACGTTTTTGCATCAAAGCTTTTTTTAAAAGCTTTGTATCGGTGGTTTTTTACATCAGCTACAAAAATTCAACAAGCGAAGTTCTAATGGTAAATTAACAAGGATTATCTCGAAAAGATTTTAAATCCTTAAAATAAAATAGGTACGGCAATTCTAAGATCTGAGATCGTAATCGAAAGATCAAGAGGTAAAATTAACATGGAAATAATGCACCCAAGACCAAGTCCAATTGCAGCAGCAATGTATACACTCCGGGATCTCGGGGTAGATGCCATCGTCCTTCACGGTCCACCCGGTTGCAACTTTCGTACAGGAAGGATTCTGGAAGACGATAATATCAGAGTCTTTACAACAGCAATGCTCGAATACGACTTTATTTTTGGCGCTAAGAAAAAGCTAATTGATCTTTTAAAAAAGATGGATGAAAAATTTTCTTTCAAGTTGATTGGCGTTGTTGGTACATGCGCAAGTATGATAATCGGCGAGGATATCGAATCTGCAATAAAATCGGCAAAACTAAAAACAGAGGTTATTGTAGTTGAGACACATGGTGGATTTTCAGACAATACGATCGGTGCGATTCAAACTCTCCAGGCTGCCGCTAAATTAGACTTGATAAGTGAAAAAGAATTTAAAAGACAGGAAAAAATGCTTAAACTGGCCACAGAGATCGAGAAAAGTTCTGGAATGGCAAGCATGGAGTATATCCCGCCGAGCAGGGGTGATGACAAGGTTAAAGTCGCAAGAGAGATCATAGAATCAATCAAGGAAGGGGACTTTTTAGTTGTGATGAATGCTAAAAAGGAACTTGGCTACATCTTTTCAGATATACTTTTAGCCATAAACGAAATCGGAAAAAAGTACAATTCCAATCCGGATACCAAAATAATTAACATAGCAAATCTCGATTCCAAAATTGGTCTCCCAAGAATTCAAGGGTATGCCAGAAATATAGTCAGGGATCTTACGGAAAAGAGCGTGAGTATAGACCATCTTATTGGGGGACTGGATGAATACTCTTTAGCCGGTGAGACTGCTGCCCGATTAATCGAGGATAAATATGGTGATATTGAGAATTCAATAGTTATAGGAAACCCTCATGGAGTTCAAATTGAAAAGAAAAAGATTGCGGTAACAAATGGTCCAAGAGAGGTTGTGCCACTGAAAAAGATGGGGTACGATAAAGTAATTTTGGAGTTGGACGCACATTCCATGGTCGTTGGTGTGGATAGTATTGTTCCTTCAGACTTTGGAGGCGTGTTGAGGGCTTTATCAGATTAATATTGTTTTTGCCACCCATATACAAATTTAATGGTTTCATAGGCTTTGATATATGTAGAAATGTTAAAAGATGGCAGAATTGATGAGTGGGGTCTTTAATTAAGGGGGCCTTCTAATCGGGGTTAAATAGGATATCAATCACAAGATATTTATAGGGCTGTATATAATTAATACAGGTCAAACTAAACGAGGGATCGCTTTGTTGGTAAACTTTTTTGATACAACACTTAGAGACGGTGAACAGTCACCCGGTGTTTCGCTAACACCCGAACAGAAGCTCTTGATTGCCAAAGAATTGGACTTGCTAGGAGTAGATGTTATTGAGGCGGGATCGCCGGCGACATCCGAGGGTGAGCGGGAAGGCATAAAGATCGTTGCTAAGGAGGGATTAAATGCCGAAATATGTGTCTTTGCACGTTCCTTGAAGAAGGATGTTGATTTAGCACTGGGTTGCGATGTGGACTCCGTTCATCTTGTAGTTCCATCTTCGGATGTCCACATAGAAAAGAAACTTAAAAAAGACAGAAAAACAGTCTTAAAAACTGCAGTTGATACGGTTGAATATGCAAAGGATCACGGACTAATCGTTGAGCTGAGTGGAGAAGATGCTTCAAGGGCTGATTTTAATTTCCTAAAAAAGTTGTACTCAAAGACAATAGAGGCAGGGGCCGACAGATTATGCTTCTGTGACACAGTCGGCGTTTTATTACCTGAAAGGACAGAAGAGATATTTGGTTCACTATCAAAACTGGGTGTGCCGGTAAGCGTGCACTGTCACAATGATTTTGGTCTGGCTACGGCAAATTCAATTGCTGCAATTAAAGCAGGGGCTTTGCAGGTCCATGTTACCGTAAACGGGATTGGTGAGCGGGCAGGAAATACCTCTCTTGAAGAGGTAGTCATGGTACTTGAAGTGCTGTATAATTCTAAGAGTATGAATACGCGGATTGTAAAAGAAAATCTCTTTCATATATCAAAATTGGTAAGCCGGCTGACAAAGATGGAGGTGGCCCCAAATAAATCAATTGTTGGTGATAACGCCTTTACACATGAATCGGGGATTCATGTTCATGGCATCAATTCGGATTCTTCAGCATATGAACCGATGCCACCTGAAATCGTAGGACGTGAAAGAAGATTTGTTTTTGGAAAGCACACTGGTGGTGCTTCTGTTGAACTGGCACTAAAGGAACTTGGCCTTAAGGCAGATAAAAAGCAATTAAATAAGATTGTTGATACGGTAAAAGGCATAGGTGACAAGGGCAAGAGAGTAACCGATGCCGACCTGCAGACAATTGCAGAAAGCGTATTGGAAATTGAGAGCAACCCGCGAATCAAACTCTCAGATCTCACGGTTGTCTCCGGAAAGATGATAATGCCCACTGCTTCGATAAAACTGGATATTGATGGAAATATGGTGATCGAGGCGGGAACGGGGGTTGGTCCCGTGGATGCAGCGATAAATGCTTTACGGAAAGCCACGCAGGGTGTTACTGAAATACAGCTAGAAGGGTACCATGTTGATGCGATTAGAGGTGGTACGGATGCATTGGTCGAAGTTTCGGTGGAACTTAGCAGGGGCGATAAGGTGATCTCGGCCAAAGGTGCAAATGTTGATATTATCATAGCATCTATTGAGGCATTAATTCAGGGAATAAACAGACTGTATTGACTTTGCTCTGTATTAGGCCCCAACTTGTAATTTCATTTAATTTAATTAGGGCGGTGTTCGTACACTTAACTTTGCCCCAAATCTATTTAAGGTATGATATGAGGTAATATTTAAGTGGATTCAATCCAATACTATTAATTAGCTTTGATATCAGGTCTAACGTTATTTTATATTTAATCATTACGAGATGGATACAGATGGATGATAAAGAGATTACATTGAGGGTGGCAGAAGCGTATCATAGAGATGCAGGTAGGGGAATAGCAAGAATAGATATGAGTGCCATGGAACAACTTGGACTGGTTAGTGGTGACATACTCGAAGTAGAGGGTAAAAATAAAGCCATAGCCATTGTCTGGCCGGGGTATTCCGATGACAGGGGTAAGGGGATTGTAAGGATAGATGGGAGCATAAGAAGTAATGCCAATGTTGGTATAGATGACAAGGTAAAAGTGCGAAAAGTCGAGGCAAAAGAGGCCAAAAAAATTACGATTGCACCAACCCAGCCGGTCAGGGTTGTAGGCGGAGATAAATACCTTCTAAAAGTGTTGGAAGGCAGACCGGTGATTAAGGGACAGGCGATAAGAGTTGAAATGCTTGGTAACCCACTTACATTTGTCATCGTTAACACCCAGCCAGCCGGTACGGTTATAGTGTCAAAGAACACCCAGATAGTACTAAAAGAAAGGGCACTTGATCAGGGAAAACGTGCAGTTCCTCAGACCTCATATGAGGACATTGGTGGGCTTAAAAGGGAGCTTGACCTTGTTAGGGAGATGATTGAACTTCCCCTGAGGCACCCCGAACTATTTCAAAAGTTGGGTATAGAGCCACCAAAGGGCGTTTTACTTCATGGACCTCCAGGGACAGGAAAAACAATGATTGCAAAGGCTGTAGCAAGTGAAACAGATGCTTATTTTATCAGTATAAGTGGTCCTGAAATTATGAGTAAATACTACGGCGAAAGCGAAAAGCAACTGAGACAAATTTTTGATGAAGGCGAAGATAATGCACCTTCAATAATATTCATAGATGAGATCGATTCCATAGCCCCCAAACGTGGTGAAGTGACCGGTGAGGTTGAGCGAAGGGTTGTTGCACAACTTTTGTCTCTGATGGACGGATTGCAATCAAGGGGGGATGTGGTTGTAATTGCTGCCACAAACAGGGAAAATGATATAGATGAAGCCCTCCGAAGGGGCGGGAGATTTGACCGGGAAATTGAAATTGGGATTCCTGATAGAAATGGAAGGCATCAAATATTACAGGTTCACACAAGAGGGATGCCACTTTCAGACAAGGTCGATTTAAAGGAGATCGGAGATAGGACACATGGGTTTGTGGGTGCTGATCTAGCATCATTATGTAAAGAAGCAGCCATGCATGCACTTAGAAGAATCCTGCCTGAGGTCGATATCGAACAGGAGATACCCCCCGAGGTAATTGATAGGTTGGTTGTCACTAAAGAAGACTTTCACGAAGCCCTAAAGAACATAGAACCTTCTGCCATGAGGGAGGTCTTTATAGAGATTCCCAAAGTTGAATGGGATGATATCGGTGGCCTAAAAAAGGCAAAACAGGAGTTGATAGAGTCTGTTGAATGGCCACTTGAATATCCTGAGCTTTTTGATACACTTAACACCAGACCACCTAGTGGTATTTTATTATTTGGACCCCCCGGTACAGGAAAAACACTTCTGGTGAAAGCGGTGGCAAATGAATCAGATTTGAATTTTATAGGCATAAAAGGCCCGGAACTGCTTTCAAAATGGGTGGGAGAATCCGAACGTGCGGTGCGTGAAATATTTAGAAAGGCAAAACAAGCAGCCCCTTGCATAATATTTTTTGATGAGATTGATTCAATCGCTCCGACAAGGGGCATGGGTGTGGATTCCCATGCTTCGGAAAAAGTTGTATCTCAGATATTAACTGAACTGGATGGTCTGGAAGAGCTGAAGGATGTTGTGATCATCGCTGCAACAAATCGGCCCGATATGGTTGATATAGCACTTTTACGGCCTGGAAGGTTTGACAGACTCATATATATTCAGCCACCTGACGATGAGGAAAGAAAAGAGATATTTGAAATTCATATGAAGGGTAAACCTATCGAAGATGATGTTGACATTAAAGAATTGGTTAAAACCACAAGGGGGTTCGCCGGTGCTGATATAGAGGCAATATGCAGAGAAGCTGCGATGATCGCCTTAAGGGAATTTATAGAGGCCCTGGATGACAATAATGGCAGTGAAGATAAAGATAATAAAGATTATATAAAATCGGCCTCTAAAAATATAGTGATAAAAAAAGAGCATTTTAAAGAAACGTTTAAACGTGTTAAACCGGCATTATCACAAGACGGACTTAAGGATTTCGAAAATGATGTAGAAGATTTTGCCAGATATGCATACGTGTGAGGTATTAATGTGAAAAAGAAAAAATCAGATTCATTTGATGATATTTCGAAAGATATTGATAGATTACTGGAAAAGATACTTGGATCGATGAGCGTAGAAAGTATAGAGGATCGGCCAAAGCAATTTATGTATGGGTTCACGATGGTTAAAAAACCAGGTGAGGCACCCGAAATAAGAGAATTCGGAGACGTTTCTCTTGAAGGCAAAAGTATGAATGGTAATCGAAAGCCATTAGTTGATCTTTTTGACATGGAAGACGAGATTAAGGTGGTTGCTGAGATGCCCGGTGTTGAAAAGGACGATATAAAGGCAGAGATAAGTGATGATGATCTGCTGGATATACGGGCCTATTCGGGTGGTAGAAGATACAGTGAGCATGTGGTGCTACCTGGGGTGGTGCAACCGGAGATCTCGGAAATAAACTATAAAAACGGTGTTTTGGAAATAAAAATAAAGAAAAAAGTAATAAAGAAAAGAGGCTGATGTAGCTTTTTGCCTTCCCCTTAACTTTCCAATATCTTTTTATATTTTTGAGCGAGGTCAGAGTAACTGCTTGCACTCATACGGATCATAGCTATTTGTTTGGCACCAACATCCTTTACTTTTTTTGCGGGGTTTCCAACGACGAGTGTTTTATCCTCAACAACCATTTTTTCCGTTACAACTGCCCCTGCCCCAACTATACAATTGTCGCCTATCTTCGCATTGTCTAAGATGGTGCTATGCATGCCTATTATCACATTATTTCCAATTGTTGCACTATGAATCACGGCATTATGTCCAACAGTTACATTATCGCCAATTGAACATGGTGACATTCCGCAGTGTACTGAGCAGTTGTCCTGAATGCTGGTATTTTTACCAATTTTAATGGGGCTAAAATCCCCACGAATTGACGCAAAATCAAAGACCGAGCTTTTTGCCCCAACTTCCACATCACCGGAAATAAAAGACCTCGGGCTAACATAGGCTTTGGGATCAATCTTTGGATACTTTTTTTTGAATTCGAGTAGCGGCATATTAATCCTCCTTTTTACCACTTCCCCATTTATTGATATTAAGACTATTGATAATTGGACTATGTGATAAAATTAAAGTTAATCTAAAAAAGTTGAAGTAATGAAGGATGATATGGTTTAGCAGGATACCACCGGTGATAATGGATATTATGAAACAAAGTACCTGCAGGTTCAAAGGTAAATTTAAAGCATCAAAGGTTTGTAGGTTCATTCACAAAGGATTGATAACTGATAATTAAAGATAATTTGTATGGAAGATTATGAAAAGTTTAATAATCTTTTTATCCTTTTGTTACTGATAGTGACATACAGTCCCGTAGGGTAGAGGTCAATCCTAGTGGGCTTTGGACCCGCTGACGGCGGTTCGAATCCGCCCGGGACTATATTTAAATGCTAACTGCCTTTAAGGGTGGAAATGTATTTAATATTATAAGTTCTATATATAATAAGAAATTGGGAACTGATAAAACTGAAATGTCAAAAGCGGTTCTTTTAGAGTGAGTAGATATGATCTATAAGGTTTTTGAAGTCGTATTATTGGCTATGAGCCCTATTGCACACAGTGGGGCGATTCCGTTGGGGCTGGCAATCAAGCTTAATCCGACCGTTGTTTTAGCATCTTCGATAGTCGGAAATCTCGTTTCGGTGTCTGCATTGCTTTTGGGTTTGGAAAAACTGGATCGTTATCTGAAGGGGACACGTTTCTATGAAGTGACGATTGAAAAAATAAGGAGGTCATGCAGCAGATCTATAGACCGCTATGGGGCGTTGGGATTGGTTCTTTTTGTAGTAACCCCCGGAGTTGGTTCTTGGACTGGTTGTATAGCTGCCTCCATAACCGGCATGAATAAAAAAATCGCACTAATGGTAATTGCACTTGGTGTTTTAATATCAGAAATACTCATATTGGGTATAAGTTTAGGATTTATCTCCCTGTGGAATAACTTCTTTATAGGGTTGTAATGGTACTATTTTCATAACCAAAAGATATTTTCAATCTTATTGTTAAAGGAGGCCATTCTACTATTAAAAGCGGCCATCTTTGGATATGAATTTTTGTCAATTTCAATAAAATTTTGAAAAATTTTTGTGAGTATATATTTTCCATAGATGTGAGAATGGACTCTGCTTTTTTTCCAAAGGGTCTGATATCTTGATAAAGATACTGAGGTGAACTTATCTTCCTCCAAGGCCATGACACATACCTTTCCAGCCAGTTCAGCTCCCCGAATCGAAGATGCAATTCCGCCGCCAGATATCGGATCCACCATTCCCGCAGCATCGCCCACAACCAATATCCCCTCCCCAAAAATTCTCTTTGCAGGTGCGACGGGTATTAATGCAGAACTTTGCCAAATAATTTCTTTATCTTTAAGTCTCCCGTGTGTCAAGGGGTGTTTCTTAAGCAGATAGTTCAATGAATCTATCATATTTGAACGAACCCTGTTAGAAAGACATACGACGCCCACATTCACTGTGTTGCTCTTTGGAAATATCCATCCGTATCCCCAGGAGGATATCTCAGACCCATAGTAAAGTTCGTAGTGATCCAGCGGATTACTGTCCCATTTCACTTCACATGCCACCGATACGATTGTTTTAGCCGGTTCGAGCTTAAAACCGATACCAAATTTTCTAAATGCCATGGTATTGGGGCCATCGGCAAAAACGATGAGTTTCGAACATATAGAGTTATCTTTATAAAAAGCACTGGCTCCATTATTTTTAACTGAGACATCCTTTATCTGGGTGCCGGTCAACATTTTTGCACCGGATTCCACTGCTTTTTCCGCTAAAAACCTATCAAAAGTATTTCTATAAACTGTAACATGATCAAGGTCAAAAGATCTGCACCCCCAGGGGAAATGGTGTTCTTCTCCTGTGATTTCCTTCTCAATGATGTCCGGGCTTAATCCCGTGTCTTTGATTATTGATTTGGGTACGCCGCCGGCACAAACATTTGTCTTTCCGGGATATTCATCTTTTTCAACCAGTAATACATCAAATCCGCTTTTTCCAACAATTCTTGCAACAGTGGATCCGGCAGGTCCAGAACCGATTACAGTAACGTCTGATCTAAGTTTTTGCATAAATTCTTTACCCCTGATAAGGTATTATAATCTATGGGATGTTTTAAATGCATAAAGATCTGTCCAACCAATGCTTTGGAATTGGATAAAGTGGTATCTTGTGCCAGACTTTTAGGAAAACCTGTAATACAAAAAGATGAAGCAAGATGTAATGATTGTGATCTGTGTATGAAGGTTTGTCCAATGGGAAACATCGCCTTATCCGAAAATGGTTGTTCGTTTTGTATTATCTGTAGTGGTAGCCCTAATTGCATCCGGTCTTGTGGTAAAAGAAATTTTTGGTCCTGAATCTATCACCAGAAAATTAAATACTATCGGTCAGCAATATTAGTTGTCGAAAGAGGATGAAAACATGAGTGTTTATCTTGGACGAGATAACGAGTTCCGAAAGAAGCTTGGTTCCTATGAAGACTTTGTTGAGGGTATCTTAGAATGCAATCCCTTGAGAATGTTAATCGGGATTAAACAATTTGCCACGCACGGTGGACTTGATCCCCTTGAACATACTTATAACGTATTGATGCTCCTATCAACTGATGATTTTTATTTAAGTATAAAAGATTTAAGGCGCTCTGTAGCTGAAATTTTGAGAATTTCAGTAAAATACCATGACATTGGTAAATTAAAGGGGTCATTTAACATATTTCATGCCGTGCACTCCGCGCCAATGGCCGAAGAGATTCTAACCAATCCTCATCTTTACGGGGAAGAAGAATTTACCATTAAAGAGATAATTCTGATAAAGAAATTGATAGGAACTCATGATATCTTGGGAAGGCTGTCTCAGAAGATTATACCCTTAGAAGTAGCACTAAAAGAACTGACCCCACCAGATGGGATTAATTTAAGTGCAGGGGATATGCTTGCAATGCACTACAGGATCATTAGAGCAGATATAGGTTCCATCCCAATGCTTAGGGACAGGGTCTGGCAGATAGATAAGGTGTATGAGGTGTTAGATTATGAGATGGCATCTAATGAGTGCAGGTAACCTCGCCCACAATCCGGGCTTTTACCCCATCTTCTTTAAACGACAAAACAACCCTTTCTGCAATTTCACTATCCACAACTATTGCGAATCCCATACCCATATTAAAGGTTCTCTGCATCTCTTCGTCTTTAATTTTACCAACCTTTTGAATAACCTTAAAAATCTCATGGGGCTCAAGTGGATTGGTCAAGTTAAACGCCACATCGCCTTTTAACCGCTCAATGTTCTTCCACCCGCCCCCCGTTATATGGGCTAGACCATGTATTTCGAACTTGTTTATTATTTTAAGGATCTCTTTCACATATATTTTAGTTGGCTCCAGAAGCACCTCACCAATTGTAATATCCAGATCCGAGTATGGGAGTTTATCATTGTAACTGTAGCCATTACTTTTGAATACCTTTCTTGCAAGGCTCAGACCGTTTGAGTGGATTCCAGAGCTTTTCAGCCCAATAATTACATCCCCAACCTTTATTTTCTCACCTGTTATGATCCTGTCTTTTTTTACATAGCCAAGACAGGTTCCTGCAAGATCAAAACCTTTTATTATATCAGGTAATGTTGCGGTTTCGCCACCTATTATGGAAATATTTGAAAGTTCTGCCCCTCTGTTCAATCCGATTCCGATCTGCTCTGCTTTTTTTGAATCAGGTTTTTGAATGGCCAGATAATCAACAAAAGCCAAAGGTTCTGCCCCGACGCATATTATGTCATTAACATTCATGGCGATGCAATCTATGCCAATCGTATCCCATTTTTTGACCTCGTCGGCTATCATCACCTTGGAACCCACTCCATCAGTACATAGCACAAGGGCATAATCTCCAAACTCGATAAGCCCTGCGTAATGGCCGGAAATGTTTAGAGGGGCACCTGTACCTACTCGTTTATTTTTAATATTCTTTATTAGCGTAGATACCAATTTGGCTTCCTCATCAATATCCACACCGGCCTCAGAATAGGTCGTTACTTTGTGCATGAAGCACTCAACACTCTTTTAGAGGATCAACAGGGGATGAATTTGGTTCCGTAGTGAATTACACCACGATCACCATCCGCGGCAATCCTTCGAAAGATGGGCCTTACACCCATCCCGATTGCAGCTTCATCAGGATCACAGATTACCTGTGATGTTATCATTGGGCCTTCCTCAAGCCGTATGATTGCAAGCACATACGGCGTTTGCATATCAAAATCATCTGAAGATGTGTGTACAACCGTGTATGTGACAACCGTTCCATTTCCATTGAATTTGTATTGCCCGATCTCACCATCTCTCCTACATGAAGGGCAGATAGGTCTTATCGGGAAATAATAATTGCCACAATTTTCACAGTGTGATCCTATCAAATTGTATCTGCTTGATAAATTTCTCCAAAATCTTGGGACTGTCATTTAAATCAAAACTATGGAGAGGCATCCTCTCTTATACGCGTCCTTAGTTCTATTTCATCCAATAATTGATTTTCGGTTTTACCCTCTGTACTGATTCCCAAACTCTTTGCTATTTTCTGTGTCTTGGTCTCTGGGATTGGTTGATCTGGCTGAGCCCGAAGATCAGCTTCAAAGTTTCTCAGGTTGAGTTCGGATTCTTTCTGCGCCTTTTTAAACTCGCCCATGGCGCTTCCCATTGACTTTGCCATATCCGGAATTTTTTTGGCACCGAACAAGACAAATACAACAAGAACAACAATCATCATCTCTGTCGGACCTATTCCTCCAAGCATTTTAAATCACCTCATCTGTATCGGTTCAATATCCATTAGATCGTATGATATATTAACCTTTGCGTTACGATTATAGATTATCACCTAATTAAGCATATCGGACTTATCATCCTCGATCTTTGCATGTGCAGCAACCAATCTTGCGGTTGGAACCCTGTACGGTGAACAACTGACATAATCCAAACCGGCACCATTACAAAACTTAATTGACCTTGGCTCGCCCGCCTGTTCTCCACATACACCTATCTTCAGATCCTTTCTCGTCTTTCTACCCCACTCGATTGTAATCAACATTAGCCTGCCGACACCTTTTATATCAAGTATCTCAAACGGATTATCCTGCAGTATCTTTCGCTCGTTGTAAAGTGGCAAAAATTTGTTCTCCGCATCTTCCCTTGAAAATGAAAATGTTGCCTGGGTCAGATCATTTGTACCAAAGGAAAAGAAACTTGCAATTTCTGCAAGTCTTCCTGCCCTCATACAGGCCCTGACAACCTCTATCATTGTACCAAATTTATACTCCACTTTCACCTTGTTCTTCCTTTTAACCTCTTTTTCCACTTTGTTGGCTATGTCATAAACCCATTTAAGTTCCTGTGCGGTGCAGACCTGCGGGACCATTATCTCGGGGCTGACTTCTATCCCTTCCTTTATTACCTCTGCTGCAGCCTCTAATATTGCCCTTATCTGCATCTCATATATTTCGGGATATGTAATACCGATTCTGACGCCCCTGTGCCCAAGCATGGGATTAACTTCGGTAAAAGTATCAATCTTCTTTAATGCAACCTCCTTTGATTCTATAAGCATATCGATGAGCTCTTTATCCTCTAAGTTAGTAACATCGTTTATAATTTTGTCTATCTTTGGCAAATGTTTTGAAAGTTTTGAATCTAAAACCTTTGTAAGGTTTGGTGTGTCTTCCATCTTTCTTAAAACAGTTTTAAACTCTTTTAGCGTTTCAAATTCCCTTGATATCTCCTCACTCCTTGGTAAAAACTCGTGAAGTGGCGGGTCTAAAAGCCTGATTGTAACAGGGCGGTTCTGCATAGCTTTAAAAATCTTGACAAAATCGCTTTTTTGCATGGGGAGTAACTTTTTAATTGCAACCATCCTCTCTTCTTTTGTCGATGCCATAACCATCTGCTGCATGACAGGTAGCCGCTCTGGCAGGTTGAACATCCGTTCTGTCCTGCATAGGCCGATACCCTCACAACCGAATTTTATTGCAAGTTCCGCATCTTCTGGCGTATCCACATTTGCCCTCACGCCAAGTGTTCGGACCTCATCTGCCCAGTTCAGTAACAAGAATAGTTCATCTGAAATTTTGGGCTCTATTGTTTCTACCTCACCCAAAAAGACTTTGCCTGTGCTTCCGTCAATTGTGATCAGGTCATCCTCTCTTATCTTGATATTTCCAATTGTTGCAATCTTTGACCTTTCATCGATTACCATCGCCTCTGCACCACATACACAGGGCTTACCCATTGCTCTTGCAACAACAGCGGCATGACTTGTTTTCCCACCACGGCTTGTCAAGATTCCCTGGGCAGTGAAGAAACCATGGATGTCTTCAGGTTTTGTTTCCGTTCTTATAAGTATCACTTCTTGGCCCAGTTTTCCCCTTCGTTCGGATTCATCGGCATCAAAAACGGCGGTTCCGGTTGCTGCACCGGGGGAAGCTGAAAGTCCGATCGTAACTGGTTTTAACTTATTTTTGGGATCTATACGGCGATGCATTAACTGCTCAATGACATCAGATTTCACCCTGAGGATAGCTTCTTCTTTTGTAAGTATCTCTTCCTCTACCATGTCAACCGAGGTTTTAACAAGTGCGCTGGGACCAAGCTTCCCGTTTCTTGTTTGAAGCATGAAAAGCTTTTCTTTTTCTATGGTAAATTCAAAATCCTGGACTTCGGAATATCTCTCCTCCAAAATTTCCCGAACTTCCATTAATTCCTTATGTAACCTTGGCATCTCTTTTTTAAGCTCGATTATAGGCCTTGGCGTTCTTATTCCGGCAACAACATCCTCTCCCTGGGCGTTTATAAGAAACTCGCCAAATAAAACATTCTCACCTGTGGATGGGTCTCTGGTAAATAAAACTCCTGTTGCTGACGAGTTTCCCATATTTCCAAAAACCATTGTAACGATATTCACGGCAGTTCCGTTAGCCATCTCCTCTGTAATGCCAAATTCGTGCCTGTAATCAATTGCCCTTTTGCTATTCCAGGAACCAAATACAGCTTTAATGGCAAGCTCTAATTGCTTGTATACATCTGATGGAAAATCCTTTTTAGTCTCTTTTTTACAGATTTCTTTATATTTTTTAATCAGACTTTTTAAAGATTTTATGTCCAGTTCATAATCATATTCAATTTTTTTCTTCTTTTTAGCTTCTTCCAACAGATTATCAAATTGTTTCTCATCCAGATCCAGTGCAATTTTAGAAAACAGGGCAATAAACCTTCTATAGGAATCAAGTGCAAAACGTTCATCGCCCGTAATCTTTGCCAAACCCGAAACCGTGGAATCGTTCAATCCCAGATTCAGGACCGTATCCATCATGCCTGGCATTGAAATTGCGGCGCCTGATCTCACCGATACCAAAAGGGGGTCTTTCTTATCTCCAAAAATTTTTCCTGTGCGTTCCTCAAGTACTTTTATACCATACTTAACTTCCCCCAATAGACCTTTTGGCAGTTTTTTATTATTATCAGAGAATTTAAGGCAGGCTTCTGTCGTAATAACAAAACCAGGTGGAACCGGAAGCCCGATTTGTGTCATGTCACACAAGCCTGCACCTTTTCCCCCAAGCAAACTTCTCTTTGTGCTGTCACCTTCACTAAAAAGATAGACATATCTACCCTCTTCCAGATCACTTTGAACGTTATCGTCCTCTTCAACCACACATACAGACTTAGGCATAAAAATAACCCCCTATTCTGTCTAACTCTGTGTGCTTATCCGATATAAACGTTTTTGCAGTTATGCCTGTTTAAGTGGAGATATCATGAGGAATAAGGTTAATATGCAAAAAGGTAAAGATGTATACATAAGGTGAAAAATTGGTAAAAAGACTCGTCAGATATGTATGTGAAGTTTGTGGTGCAATTTTTGATGACGAAAAAACGGCAAAAGAGTGTGAAGGGCAAAACGTTCAACCTTTCAGGTTTGAGATAAAAGAAAAGGTTATATTAAAAGGAACGCTATTTCCCGAAAAGGCGGAAATTATTGGAATGTCAGGGAGAAGGAAAAGCATCAAAATGTCTACGCAGTTAAGAGGACAGTTGGATGGGGGGACTCTTTAGCGGAGCAGGAATCAGTTGTTTCTGAAAATGACATTTTTCCCCTGAAGGAATACGAAGAGAGTATGTCCAACCTTTTTGAGGGATAATTACAGAACATCAATTGTTGCAAGCTTTAAATTTGCGGATAGAAAAAAATCAGTGAAATCCGTGTTAATCAGTGTCCTAAAAAGATTGTCGAATAAAAAGCGGAAATTCATTTTGTCCGATGACTATTTATACTGCAACGTTTGATGAGAAAGTTTATAAAAGAAAAAATAGTTCTATGTTCTATTGTACTTAAAGCCGGGGTGGCAGAGTGGCTAACGCGGCAGGCTCGAGACCTGCTGTCTCTTCTGAGACGCCTGGGTTCGAATCCTAGCCCCGGCGTACATTCATACTTTAATAAACCTTGCGAGGAGCATACTTATTTCATACAGTATAACAAGGACACCGACCACGAGTAACTGTGAAAATCCCGTTGGATCGGGTGCCACGATCAGAGTGAAGGTCAAAAGACCACCATAGACCCATAAACGTCTTTCTTTAAGCGTTTTAAGCTCAACAAGACCGATCTTTATTGCCAGAAGAAGTATCATGGGAAACTGAAACGTAAGGCCAAAGCCAATTAACACATTCGTGATTATCGAATATGTTTTTTTAACTGAAAGTGATGGAATTGCAAGGTCATTACCATACAAAATTGTAAATTTAAAAATTTCGGGTAAAGCCGCAAAATAACCGAGCGAGACACCTGCCAAAAAGAGTACAAAAGATGATGGCACTACCATAAGGAAAAATTTCTTTTCATGAGGATAGAGGCCAGGGCTCATAAACTTAAACGCTTCATATACGGTCAGGGGAATTACACAAAAAAGTGAAAATATCAATGAGAGCTTCAGACGTGTTAGTATAACCTCGAGGGGTTCATAAGCGATCATACCAATATCTGCCGAAACAAGATCGTTCCACATTAAAAACATAATTTTATCCGAAAAGAAGGCAAAAACAATTAGAAACGCTACCCCAAAGACAATCAGTACAGTAACCATCCGGTTTCTCAGTTCGCCTATATGCTCGGTCAGGGGTAAATCTTTATCACCAATAGGCCCATCACTATGCTTATTATCTATTTTATCTATTTCTGACATCTCTGGCATGATTTACCCTTGGGATTTTACCACAAAGTCTTGACCTTCTTTGCTATCTCATTTCCAACTTCACTTGTTTTGGAAGAACCTCCAAGGTCATATGTTCTTACCTTTCCCTCTTTTAACACCTGTCTTATTGCAAGTTCTATATAGTTTGATGCCTTTTCCTCCCCTAAGACATCAAGCATCATTGCACCAGCCCATATCGTTGCAATAGGGTTTGCTTTATCCATTCCCTTGTATTTTGGGGCAGAACCATGAATTGGCTCAAACATAGACGTGCCCTTTGGGTTTATATTTCCTCCGGGGGCAACACCAAGCCCGCCCTGAATCATTGCCCCAAGGTCAGTTATTATATCCCCGAACATGTTTGGAGTGACGATAACTTTGAACCATTCCGGATTTTTAACCATCCACATACATATCGCATCAACAAAATTGAATTCGGTTTCAATATCTGGATAATCCTTTGAAACATCTTCAAATACCTCCCTCCAAAAACCGTACATGTGAGTTAATACATTTGCCTTATCAACCGATGTTACCCGCTCCTTACCTTTCCTCTTTGCAAGTTCAAAAGCATACTTTATGACACGCGTCGCACCTTCCCTGCTTATCACCCCTATCTGGTATGCGATTTCTTCACTGTCGGATTGTATATCAAGTCCGAATTTAAGGCTATACATATTGCGCACGATTTCGAGTGTATCAGTGCCCCCGCCTTTCTTGCACCTGCCACCAACACCAACATAGAAATCCTCTGTATTTTCCCGTACAACCGTGAAGTCAATGTCTTCTGGTTTTTTATCCTTAAGGGGCGTCCAGGTTCCATCCAACAACTGAATTGGCCTGAGGTTTATATATTGGTCAAAATAAAACCTTAACTTAAGAAGTATACCCAGCTCGACCACACCCGGTTTAACCCGTGGGTCCCCAAGTGCTCCAAGATATATGGCCCTGTACTTACCAAGCTCTTTTAGCGTATCCTCGGACATAAGTTCGCCAGTCTCCAAATAATAATCCGAACCGTGGGGAAATGAGATCCATTCAACCTCAAAGCCCCCAATTTCCGATGCGGCATCAATTACCTTTTTACCCTCTTCAATAATTTCTGGCCCGATCCCATCTCCAGAAATTACCGGAATTTTATATTTAGTCATTTTTTCACCGTTTAAACTTAGTGTTAGCCTTTTTAGATATTATTTTCTAATTCTTACAATATTATAAAACAGATTTGTATTAAAAAAAGGTGATGAAAATGGTGAAGTTTTTATGTTGGAAGCTATATAGAAGGGGGAGAGGATAAAAAATGGATGAAAAAGAACTACAAGAAAAGCTTGTTATGGTAAGGCAATATCAGATGCAGGCAGATGCTTTAGCCCAGCAGATTGCACTTGCTCAAACATCCATTGCTGAGCATGATAAGGCCATTATGACCATAAAAGGCATAAAAGACTTGGAAATAGGAAGTGAGTTGATGATGCCGATAGGGGCAGGGTCGTTCATATATGCAAAGCTCGGCTTGGTAGATCAGGTAGTCATTGAAATTGGCTCTGGGGTAAATGCTGAAAAAGATCCATTGAGTGCCATTGCAATCTTGGAGGAAAGAAGAGAAGACCTTGGTCAGTCTCTTAAAAGCCTGGATGAAACCATCGTAAAGGTAGAACAGGAGGCCCAAAAATTACAATCAGAGGTTCAGTCTGAGATCAATATGGCGCAGCAGCAGCAAGCTTTGAACAGGTGAATTGATGTTTGATGGTCTGAAAAAGAGGCTTAAAGGTTTTACAAAAGATATAGATGACACGGTCCAGAAAAAGGAAGTGAGCATCGTTGATAAGGCCAAAGCACTCGTTTTAGATCGACAGGTCATTTTAGATGAAAAAGACCTGGAAAAACCGCTCTGGGAATTAGAGGTTGCCCTGCTTGAAAATGATGTTGCCCTATCCGTGGCTGAAGAGATTGTTGTTTGCGTAAAAGAAGAGTTGATAGGTGAAAAAAAAGGGTGGGGAACAAAAACTGACCAGATTGCCAAAAAAGCGCTTAAAAATGCACTCATGAATGTTCTTTCGGTAAGTGACCTCGATTTTGATTCTTTTGTCAAAAGCGCTGAAAAACCCATAAATATTGTTTTTATAGGGGTCAATGGTGCTGGAAAAACAACGTGTATAGCCAAGGTTGCAAAAAGGCTCATGGAAGAAAACTATTCAGTTGTCATCGCGTCCGCAGACACGTACAGGGCAGGTGCGACAGAACAGATCGAAAAACATGCCCAAAATCTTGGTTTAAAGCTTATAAAACATCAACAAGGGGCTGACCCTGCAGCAGTGGTATATGATGCGGTGAATTATGCCAGAGCCCGGCGAAAAGATGTTATTTTATCAGATACAGCCGGTAGACTTCACACAAACATAAACCTCATGGATCAATTGAAAAAGATATGTAGGGTTACAGAGCCGGATCTGGTCCTATTTGTGGACGAAGCAATCGCGGGAAATGATGCGGTTGAACGGGCAAAGCAGTTTAACGATGTGATAAGAATTGATGGTACGATACTAACAAAGATGGATGCTGATGCGAAAGGGGGGGCTGCAATATCAATTGCCCATTGTATTGGAAAGCCTATCCTGTTTGTTGGAACGGGCCAAGAATACAAGGATCTAAAGAAATTTGACCCGCAATGGCTTGTGGATAACTTGGTGGGATCGTAATAGTTTAAAGGTTATTTTTGTTTTCCCTGAACATACAGTATCAACCCCATAATTATTTCAATAACAATTACGGCTACAAGTATTATAGCCCATGGTACGACTGGTTTCTGTTCTTCACCCGGTGGCAGTATTTCAGGCGATTGTTCCTCAGTTACAGGTGCATTAGCAGGCATCTGTTCGGGAAATGACATCATAGTCATGGAGGGTTTTTTGGCAGTCGTTTTCATTTTTTCGGTAAACAGTGCAAAAATCGTGAAATGAGATAACTCTGCTGTTGCCGTGCTGGTTGTGGTATTCACCGTGGTTTTTAGTGGAACCCATTTTGAACCATCAAATGTCTTTATAACCACAACATTCCCTTCAGACACGTCTTTTGGATCGTATGTAGCTGTAAAGTTTATGGAGGGGTTGAAAGTCGATCCGTCCGGTCCAAGGTTGTAGGCGGCTATTGTTCCACCTATGGGCGTAGAGCCGATTTTAATTGATTTCAATGCCTTCCCATCCACATCCAGCGCAGTTACCCCTTCGGGAATTATCAATTTCGCGGTTTCATCAGATGAGAATATGGTGGTTGTGGATTTTACAATCCCTTCCCTATCTGTTGGAAGATTACCCTTTGGTGGGGCCCATCCACCTCCGCCACCGCCACCTCCGCCACTTTTGGCTCCCCCATCACCAGATCCACCGGGGTTATCCTTCTTGGGGGGTTTTAATTCAGTGGTGAAAATCCAGAGGGGGCCGGTTGTTATTACCCCGTGATTATCTGTTGCAACGATCTTCCAGTGATATGTGGTATTATATCCCAATGTCCCGGGATTATATGTCGGGGATGTCAGGTCGCCAGAACCAAGTGGTGGATCTATATCAGTACCAAAGTAGGCATCATAGGTCACGGTATCCAGTGAGTCAGGGTCTCCACCTGTCCAGCTCAAACCTGCATCGATGGGATAACCGGTGGATTGATTTTCCGGCGAGGGGTTATCCGGTGTATTTGGTGGACGATTAACTAAGGGGTGCCAATCTCCTCCATTTGCAATGTTTCCGGAGGAATCAAATGGCGTTATCGTATCCCCAAGACCATCTCCATCTACATCATTTCCCAAATAGTCGCTCCAGTAGTTCCCACCAAGGTACGATCCACCAAGGATGTTTGTGCCCTCTGTTTTAGTTATATTCCAGAAGTTGTTTGAATTACCATTATCGAAGGCGTTATTCGTGTTTGTGAGGTAATTGTCGTAGATGAAGTTGTTGCTTGAATCTTCAAGATTGATGCCATAGACATCATTGGCGTTTGCGGTGTTTTTTGTGAGTGTGTTGTTTGTTGATGAATACAGATAGATGCCGTTCCTGTTACCTGATACATCTACATTTTCCACCACAGAATCGCTCGTGTATGCAATCAGTACCCCATGACTGTTCAGGGTTAATATCAAATCTTTAATCGATATACCGGTTGAATTTATAACACCCACATAACCGGCATCGGTTGGTATTTGCATATTTTGGTCATTGACTATATAGTAAACCGGTTTTTCATCCACCCTGTTGGTTGCGTCTATGTCGTGAGTATAATGAGACAGACTGTTGCCATAAATACCAAAGTTGTAGCCATTATCTGACATCGTGTTCCCTCTCAGTGTGTTGTTGTTCGAATTTTCAATGATGATACCGTAATCGCTGTTTGAGATCAGGATGTTTTCTGTGAGTGTGTTACTGTTACTTGAAAACACAATGTAGATACCTCGCACGTTGTTTGATGCGGTGTTTTCTGCGATTGTGTTGTAGTCACATGAATCCAGCAGATTGATGCCGTCGTTGATATTTGAACTTGCAACGTTTTCTGCGATTGTGTTGTAGTTACTTAAAGACTCCAGGTGGATGCCGTAGCCGTTGTTTGTTACGGTGTTTCTTGTGATTATGTTACTGTTTGAATCCGATAGATAGATACCTTCATTACCGTTTCCTGTTACTATGTTTTGTGTGAGTATGTTGTTGTTTGAAGACTTTAGGTTAATGCCAAAGAGCGGGTTGTTCGGCACAACGTTTCCTGTGAGTATGTTGTTGTTTGAAGATTGTAAGAAGATGCCGTAGCCGTTGCCCGACAAAATGTTTTCTGTGAGTATGTTGTTGTTTGAAGATTGTAAGAAGATGCCGTAGCCGTTGCCCGACAAAATGTTTTCCGTGATTGTGTTGTTATTGTTGCTTGAATACTCAAGGTGGATACCGCAGATGTTTTTTGTTGCATTATTATTTGAAATATTACAGTGATCCACATCAATTCCAAGATATACTCCTGCAAGGTAATCGATCGGTGCCACTGGCACCCCTGTGGGATCTTCCATTCCGGTTGTCGCCCCCGTCACCGTAAACCCACTTATATCCACATAGTCTGCAGTTACTTCAAAGATATGATCACCCGGATCCAATGCCATAACCGTAGTTGAGGCCGCCCCATTCTCGGATCGTATCGTCAAAGCTTTGTTTACATCCACATTTTCGTTATATACACCATCACGCACGATGATCGTGTCACCCGCGGTGGCGTTATCTACCGCCTGACCAATCGTCTGATTTCCACCATCAACATATATTGTTTCCGCACTTGCAACTGCCACAGAAGCTATAAAAAATGCTAATGTTAGCGATGCGATTAGTGCCAATAAACCAACTTTCTTACAATTCATCTGTTACCCACCCAATAAGCCTAACATTTTTTACGATATCATATCACCATATCATATATAAGCATCCTGATTTCATGCCAAAACC
>DAOWMC010000020.1 GCA_030643285.1 Methanobacteriota archaeon
TCGGGCTCTACCTATTCAGTCCAGTTAAACATTCAAAACTATGGAGAAACGATAGCAAAAGATGTGGTTGTAACAATAGATTTACCTACTGGTATATCGCTTTCATCCGGTAGCGAAACTCAGACCATATCAACGATTGAAGGTGGTGCCGGAGGAAGTGGTGAAAGCGTTGGTATATCCTGGACGCTTCTTGCGGGTAGTAATGTAGTTAACTCTACAATTACAATTACCATATCACCATCAAATACCGATTCTAAGATAGAGACAATTAATGTAACAGTTCCGCCCGGGGACGGTGACGGTGGAGATGATAGTGGTACTGGTGATGACGCCGCTTCCGGCGGGGGCGGAGGAGGTGGAGGTGGTGGTGCACCCCCAATATCAGGTAACCTTCCAACAGATGAGACCGGGAGAGTAACAACCACCACAACCATATCTTCATCTAATGGGCTTGCAAATCTGATTGTTAACGAAGGAACGATAGCATTGGATGTAGATGGAAATCCGCTTAAAATGGTTAGTATTAGCTCTGCATCTTTAGGTGGGACAATAGCTGCGTATAATCATGGACCGGACGGAGCATCTTTCAATCCTGAGATAGATTCTGTAATATCTTATGATCCAAACGACGTACCGGAAGGAAAAACTGTAGTTATGAAAATGTTTGATGGCACAAAATGGACCCCGCTTGAAACTAACGTTGACACCCAAACTAACACGGCAGAAGCAAAGTTAGGTCATTTCACATATTTTGCTCTTTTTGTTGAAAATAAAAAATCAACAACGCCAACACCAACTGTAGCACCAGAACAGATATCAACATCCGTGACAGATGTAACACCTGAAACACCCGCGGAAGAAACATCGTCAAAGATGACGGAAAATATACCTATCCTAATTGGGATAATTGTGGTAGTGGCATTAATCGCTGTAGTGATGTACTTTAAGCGGAGGTGAGTTTTATCCCACTTTGAAATATGCACCATGGAAACATGGGTATAGAGATGCTTAATCTCAAATACCCATTTTTCTGTGTAAGAAAAAACCCCGGAGACTTTTTATATAAATTCATTAACCCAAACGCCAAAAACTAAAAGTCCATTGAGCGTTAACTATTAACCAATTTCCGGAAGTGAATGAATATGAGAAAACCCGCAGTTTCGGGACAATTTTATCCCAAAAATCCTAACGATTTGAATAAACAACTGGATCGCTGTTTTCATGATGTCGAAAATGAAAAACGGCGTGTAATTGGGGCGGTCGTCCCCCACGCAGGCTACATATATTCGGGTAACGTTGCAGCACACGTATTTTCAAAACTACAGGATGTGAAAACGTTTGTTATAATCGGGCTGAACCACCAAGGTATAGGATCTGCTGTTGCAGTATCTGCCCAGCCATGGGAAACACCCCTCGGTACGGTTGAAGTAGATTATGACTTTATACAGGCGCTCCCAAAACGAATAATTGACACAGACGAGACCGCTCACATATACGAGCACTCAATTGAGGTTCAACTGCCGTTTTTGCAGTACAGATTTAAAAAGTTCAAAATAGTCCCGATTTCAATGTCCCTGCAGGATGAAGAAACCGCAAAAGAAGTAGGAGACGAGATCTCTGAAACAGTTAAAAAACTACGTTCAAAAGCAGTGATTCTGGCATCATCTGACTTTACACATTATGAACCGGATTCGGTTGCAAGGGATGTTGACAGGTATGTTGTCAAACCTATACTCGAACTGGATGTCCCTGAATTTTACAAAAGAATACACAATAAAAATGCATCTGTATGTGGAGTCGGACCGATAGCGGCGATGATGTATGCAGTCAAGGAACTTGGTGCAAAGGAGGGGAAGGTGATTAAGTACGCAACTTCGGGTGAAGTTGCAAGGGATATGACAAGCGTTGTTGGATATGCAGGGATTATTATCGTTTAGCAGATACAAAATCCAGACTTTCCATCCTTTCAAACGCCTCATTTATTCTCTCAACAGATTCTGTCAGTGCGAACCTTAAAAACCCTTCACCGTGTTTACCAAAACCAACCCCAGGTGTTGCAACAACACCTGCTTTTTCCAATAACAAACCAGAAGCCGAAATCGAATCGTATCCTGGGGGGGTATGTGCCCAGACATAAAATGTCGCCTTAGGTACCCTTGCACCCCAACCCATTTTATTCAAGCCACGCAATACGGCATCTCTTCGTTCCTTATACATCCTGTTTTTATCCTGCACACAGTCCTGTGGCCCATTCAAAGCTTCACAAGCTGCTACCTGTACTGCTTGAAAGATTCCAGAGTCAATATTGGTTTTTATTTTTCCAATTCCTGCCAAAACATCCGGATTTCCTAAAGCGGCTCCAACTCTCCACCCGGTCATGTTGTATGTCTTTGATAAAGAGTAGTATTCGATTCCAACATCTCTTGCACCTTCAATACTTAAAAAGCTATGCGCCTTGTATCCGTCGTATGTGATCTCCGAATACGGGTTATCATGGCAAACGATTATAGCGTTATCTTTTGCAAAATCGACAACCTCTCTAAAAAATGATTTATCAGCAGTGGCTGATGTGGGATTGTTCGGGTAGTTAATGAAAAGCAGTTTTGCCTTTTTTGCTATATTTGAATCTATGTCCTCAAAAACCGGTTTAAAATCATTTTCTTCTGTGAGAGGCATGATGTGTGGGACTCCGTCTGCCAGTATCGTTGAGTTAAAATAAACAGGATATGCCGGGTCCGGTACCAGCGCCACATCACCCCTGTTTAAAAATGCAAAAGGTGTATGGGCTATTCCTTCTTTTGATCCGATCAGGGCAATTACCTCTTTGGCCGGGTCCAGATCTACCTTCTTTACCTTTTTGTACCAATCCGAAACGGCCTCCCTGAATGATGGCATACCGATGTAGGATGGATACTTATGGTTTTTCGGGTTTTTTGCAGCTAAAAGTAATGATTCAATGATATGAGGGTGTGTCGGTTGATCAGGATCACCAACACCAAGGTCTATCACATCAACCCCCTTTTTAATTGCCGCCTCTTTGGCATCATCCAACTTGGAAAATAGGTAAGGAGGTAATGGTTTTAATCTATCCGAATACATAGTCAAGGTTTCTCTCATTCTAATATAATAAATTGACTGAATCTCGTTTATTGCGATTGTTATGATTTGGCTTTTTGTTATCAAAAAAAACAAAAATAAAAAAAGACAGGGGGGCCAAAAAAATGTGCCCCACCCTCTAAACTGTTTTAATTGTCTTTTGATCCTATACCTTCGTATCCCTTCGTCGTTTCCATTGGACATATCCTGAAAGCGCGAGCAATCCAACTGTTAGCTGTATTGATGTTAGAAGCTCTGGCACAGGCGCTGTAAATCCTGCCACACTGGTGGAATCGGTGAGGTCTGAGGCCGAGTTGTAATAACCAGTGCTTGCCCCTTCACCCTCTTTATCGGCGACGATATCAAATGTATCATACGTTGGCGTTGCATATGAAGGAATCACCCATATCAAAGCAGGGTCTAAATTTCCATTCACATTTGTTGTTAACAGTTCCTGTATTCCCGAAGGGTCTTCAGAAACGTTGAGTACCTCCCCCTCACTCACAACGTCGCGTTGAATCCAGAGTCTGTATTCTGTATTTGGCTCGAGCCCGGTACCTTTGACATAGACATTTTCCCCAGCTGCAAACTGCTCTTTAGGATTTCCAAAAGAATCGCAGGAAATAAGCATTGGGACATCCACATGGATTAACACATTTTGGACACCAAGTATCGCTCCGTCACCGAGAAGAGATATGTTGAAGTTGTAGTCTCCGTGAACGGTTCCCCCCGGAACAGTAATTGTTACATCAAAAGTCCTCGTTTCATCTCCACCAACACCAGTGTAGTCTGTAGGTGTCCATGTTACCCAGCTTTCATATCCTGGATCCACTGAAAGAGTCAGTACATCAATCTCTGAAACGGTTTCGTTAACCATGTCAGAAATGACATCCACAATTTCATTGGTGCTTCCAAGTTCATAGGCATCTCCACCGGTAATGTTTGCCCAGTATTCCCAATAATCCATATCAGAAAAACTACCTGAATGTATCTGAAGTAGCGTAACACCATTTGATTCCATGTCATCAAGCACAGTCTGCAGGTTGAGATCATCGTTATAAGGTGGCCCTATAAGGGCTGGATTTGATGTCTCGTCTATGACTTCATCCCTTCCTGGGTCTCCCCCTGTACTGCGGGTGCCTGTTTTTCCGGGTACGCCTTCGTTCAGGTCGTTGTCATGTGGCACATGATCACCGAAATTTATAAGTATCCTCTTTGAACCATCGCGGTACCCTATGGCGCTATCAGAATAGCTTTCATAGAATATCCTTGAATAATCCTGCGGACGGTCCGATCCATATCCCAAGCTCAGATTATTTATAGCACCCGAAACTGCAGTTTTATCTCCGGTAATTGACTGGTTTAGTGCGTATGCATAGTCTCCTGAATCCGGGTCCCCATATGCACGAAAGTAACCAAATGAGTCATAGACGCTTGGATAGTCCATATAGGATATCACGGCATACTGAGCATCCGGAACAATGGCATCAATCTGATTTGTTATGTTTATTGCCTCTGATTTCACCGTATTAATTTCATCCATCATACTATAGGTAAGGTCAAAGCCAAAAACAATGTCTGCCTTGCTGATTGGTGTTGGATCAGTAACCACCGTCTTTGTCTCTGTGATTGATTCTCCGACACCTAATGTTGCCTCGATAGCATCAGGTGAGAAAGTTGTAGCACTTACAGTCGAAGTAAGCAGTAACACAGCCATAATTAAAGCTACATCTACTGTTCTTTTTATATTTTCACCCCCCTTAAATTTTAAACAGTGACCAAGCTGTAGTAATCAATCATTTATTAATCTTGCGGTAGTTTGAGTGAGTATCTTCGCCTGTATACGATTTAAATGCAACGATTTGGGATGAATTTAAATAAAAAAGTTTTTGTTATCCCCGTTCCTCTTCTTTAGACATAAACCACTCCGATAGCTCTATTATGTTTGTTCTACCCTTTTTTTTCTTGGTTATTATCTTTCTCTTTTGAAGTGCGTATATTATGCCTGAAAGTGAAGATTTTGGTATCTGGGTTTCATATCTTATATCTGCCTGGGATAACCTACCCTCATTTTTTATCAAAGCCTCAACTATTGATCTTTCCCTCTCAGAAAGCGTCTCAATAACCTTACTCATCTCTGGCGTGACCTTGATCGATTCATTTTTTTTATTAGGGTTCATATCTTCATGTGGATCTTCATCTTTCTGCACATGACCATTTTTTTCTGTTTTAGCTTTCTTTTTATGGGCCATAATGCTAATTATGAGTATTAACACGATGGTTATAACACCTGCAATTATCAATGACTCGCTTTTGCCTATTTTACTATCTGGTGATATTACACCGTCATTATAGCCATTTCCCTGCAGATCTTGCCTATATTTTGCAACTATAACAGGATCCTGAACATTAAATCCTTGAATATCAACGATCATAGACTCGTTTGATGAATAAACAAAATGATCAAAACCTTCCGAGTAACTGACAGTTTTAAGCTTGGTTACTTCTGGCAAATATATCGTAATGTGGCATTCGGTATAATATCCGGTGGTGGTAAAGTTTATAGTCCAATCATCTGCCTGTTTTGATGTTAAAGCGTTTGTAATTGCATAAAATTCGTTTGTTTCATCATCAAACAAATATTCAGATGTTTCTAAGAAACTAAAATTTTTTACGTATTCGGGCTCAACATAACCCACCAAAAGCGTCTTTCCGGCTTCATCCACATATATATCCAGAATCAATGACTCGGTATAAGTCTCATTTGTCCGGTTTTGCTCACCCTCATAGAATGCCACCTGATACAACTCGGTTATGTAATCAAGGTTCCCCTGAGCCAGAGATATCGGAACCTCTAATGAAAAAAAAGCCAAAGAAGTGATGAAGGTAGTAAGGGTAATAAGTATGACAAGCGTATGAATCAAAGGTCTATTTTGTTTACTCATTTTATTAATCCATCCCACATTTGAGTTTTATTATTTTAATAGTATTACACCAGATATATCGATTAGCTGACTATTAATAATTTGGGTGTAATTTTATCTCTAACCCTTTTAAAAGCGGAAAAAACAATAAAAAAAGAAAAAAAGATGCAGATCAAATCCGCATCTTATGTGGTCTAAGCAAGCTTTATGATTGCAGTGCCCACGATCACGGTCTTTTGTATTCTGTATTTTTTATCCCCTTCGGTTATATACTCGTTGCCTTCTTTGAAGTACCCCATCTCCTCTTTTTCTGGGGTTACAAGCGTCTTTGATTCCTGCCACACGTCCAGATCCACTAATTTATCGCCGCCTTCTTCGTATTTTTTTGTGATCTTGCCCTTACTTGAAAGCATGTCATCTACCCGGCCCATGCTTCTCATCTGAATGTCAATCACCTTAACCATACCATCCGGACCTGCCCATTCTGCAAGCATCTGGTTTACCTGAGCCATGTTGAACAGACCATGTGATATGACATCTCCAAGGCCGGCTTTTTGTGCTATTGCGGGGTTTGTGTGTATTGGATTTACGTCTCCTGATGCCTTGGCATATGCCTTCAACTGTTCTCTTGTGGTCGGCCCCTTTACCAAACTTATCTCATCACCAACCTTTATCTCATCAAATTTTCCTACTTCCACAAAAAACACCTCCTCAAAATCCACCTGCTCTTATTCCAGCGGTAAACTCAGCAACAGTCGCCTTTTTTTCATCCTGATTGTTAAATGTGCACCTAAGTACGATCCAGAGCATTTTGTTCTTCTCATAGACATCAATGATCTCTGAACCGGATGTAAGAATATCCCCTGGTCGTACAGGCTCATAGTATTCATATTTTTGACCTGTGTGGAGCAATTTATTAAAGTTCTTTATCAATCCCTTAACCGATGCAAGGCTTGTCAACCCGGAAATGGCGTAGACTGCCGCAAATTCAGGTGGTGCCACTGTGCCACCCTCTATACTCTCATCAACGTACTTTGGATCTGTATGACCGACTGCTTCACAATATGCCGTTATTTTCTTTTGCATTACCTTGTATCTACCGCCTTTGACTTTCATTCCAATAAACTCTTTATACTTCTCTCTTGATTTTTCTACTTCATCATCTGCCAATCTATCAACCCCTTTTTGTATTGGTGGTTGTGTAGTATATAAGGTTCTATATTAAAACTATTTCGAGATGAAATTAGATTGAACGGATTGGGCAGGTCATTTTTTTTCCACAGTCTTGCCCGACCTGCTATACCTGAACTCGGCCAGATGGTCAACAATTTCAACACTTGATAGTTCTTCGGGCCAGATCACATAATCAGTCAATTTTTCGTCTCTGAGCCTACTTGATTGTTCTATTGTATGCACCACTGAAATTGTGTAACAATCAGGGTTTAGTTCTTTTATCTTTCTCAAACACAGATACTCTTCATGTTCGTCCGGTATCGTAATAATCGCTGTTTCGGCCACGTCTATTCCAGCTTTGCAAAGCACAGCCTTATCGGCCCCGTTACCGTAAACCACCTCTATTCCGATTTTCTTTAGCTCGTCTACAATTGACATATTGTGTTCTATTACAATCAAAGCCTTGTCCTGTATCCTCAGTAAATTTGTAATAAGAGCCGAGTTTCGACCGTACCCGACAACGATGGTATGTTTATTAAGTGCGTGTTTTTTCTCTTCTTCTTTTATCATCAGTTTTAGCACAAATGGAGTTGCGATTGCCGTAAATATTGACATTACAACAATGGCGACAAGTATCTGTTGATCAAATATTCCAAACTTGAGTCCAATCGTTGCAGCGGCAAGCGTGGCACTTAACTGTGGCCAAAATGTAGTTCCAAGGATAATACCGTTTTTTATGCTGAAACCCTCGGTTTTTGCAAATACAATACCTCCAAGGATCTTACAAACAATCAACGTCCCGATTATAAGTAGAGTTATAACAATGCTTTCAGTGCTTGATAAAATACCAATATCAAGATCCATCCCTAAGACAATAAAGAAGATGGGGATGAAAAAACCGTGTCCGAAACCGTATAGCTTTGAAAATGTCCTCTCATCTATATACTCCCCCATAACAATCCCCACAAGAAATGAGATTACGATTCCATGTAAATTTATAAGCTCCCCTATTGCCACCATGGTTAAAAGTATCGTCAGAATAAACCTCAAATCGGTTTCTGCAGGCTTTCTTCGTAGAAGAGTGAAAAACTTTTTGGCAATTTTTGGAATCCCATAAATTATAAGGAGCATGAGCGAAATTGAACCGACTATAAACAGAATATATGAATATAGACCTTGATCGAGCTGGATTATAAAAGCGAGGGCAAATAAACTTGTGGCATCCATTATGATTATAGCAGGGAATATGAAATGCCCAAACTTCTCCCTCAAAAAAGATGAAGATTGAACCATCGGGATTATCTCACCTACTGAAGAGGACATCATAACTGTTCCGATCAAAAGACTTGCAGGTAAAGGGTATCCCAAAAACCAGCCCAAAAGAAACCCACCCGTAAAACATATACTTGAAGAAACGATGCTGAATTTTATTGATTTTCCCATATTTTTTATTCCGGTTTCATAAATTTCAAGCCCGGCAATGAAGACAAGCATAAAAAGCCCTATCTCTGAAATGAAATCAAAAGCGGGAAGACTTTCAAAACCTATTCCAAATGGACCAAGCATGATTCCGGCTATTATATAAAATGGGACATATGTAACTTTTAATCTCCGTATGGCTTCGGGGATTGTGAAGGCAATGATCAATATAAAGACAAAAGCAATTATCGGGTCAATTTCCAACATCTAATTTTTTTACCATCCCTATTTTAAAAAATATCATGCCCTCACCCTGCGCCCCTCACACCATATCATTACAACATTAAATAATTTCCATCCATAATTAAATTTAGGGGACAACCCGGTTTGGAAAAGATATTTTTTTAAAAGGTTTACTTGTGGTTGCAGGGTGCTAAACAAATACGTTTTATTTATACTGATAATGTGCCATTTCCAAACTGGTTGTTTTCATGGAAATAATCTTTTTAACTTCAGTTTCCATTATTTTCATGATCTCTTCAGATCCAAAACCCTCCTCACTTAATCTCCTTTCCAGTTCAAATGGTTTTAAAAACAGCTCTGAAACCAGATCCTGGATAATTTGCTCTTTTGGAGGTTTTTTAACAGTATCATAAAGTTTAAACATTTTTTGGGATAAATCGTCTGATGCTGGTGTTTCTACATAAAAATAAAAGCTGCCTTCCATCCTTAAAAGACCCTTCTCTGACAATTTGTTCAACGCTTTTTTAATCCGCTCTTTGGACTCGTCAAGGATCAAAAGAATTTCCTTTTCAGTTAACCCTCTTGTTTTATTATCGAAAAAGCATCTTAAAACTTTTACAGGGGTCGGTATCTCGGCCTTTAAAACCATATAAAAAACCATATAATATTCAACTGTCAGACATATAAGTTTTTATATTGTTAATGGTTGTAAAGAAAAGTTATCGGATGTTTCCTTACCGGATCAAAGAGACTTGCAAGCGCCTATTTGGTCCTACGGCTGCCCACACCGGAAACTTTATATAATTTGGAATTAGTTATACCTATAACTGTTAGGTTTGCCTAAAGA
>DAOWMC010000081.1 GCA_030643285.1 Methanobacteriota archaeon
CCCAGGATGAGGCCGGATGATATCTATGGCAGGGTGATACCCCGTTTTATAGAGCAGGCACTGGACAAAAAACCAATAACCGTTTTTGGAGATGGTTCTCAAACAAGGAGTTTCTGTTACATGACCGATCAGGTGGAGGGGCTGTTGAGGTTTGCCTATCTGGATGAGGGACGGGATAAGATCATAAATATTGGAAACGAAGATGAAGTAAAAATAACTGATCTGGCAAATAAAATAAAAGATTTAACCGATTCTAGCTCAAAAATCGCAAATTACCCATTACCAGAAGATGACCCTCTTAGAAGGTGTCCCGATATAACAAAAGCTAAAAAGATTTTGGGGTGGGAGCCAAAAATCAGCCTTGATGATGGGTTGAACAGGATGATTAAGCACCTAATCTAATAGGCCCCACACTTATTCCCGACGATGTAGATCCTGATGTCCCCGATGATGGTATGTATGGTCTGAGTGCAGCAGCCAAATTTGCAATCGTCATCGACTGAAGGATTATATGCCCGGGGCCGGTTAAAGTCGTCAAAAAGAACCCTTCTCCGCCAAATATCATACTCTTTACATTTCCGGCCTTTGTTATATCATACTTAACCGTACTGTCAAATCCTACAACACAACCCGTATCAACCTTTATAGACTCTCCCTCAGAAAGATCCATGTCTACAAAGTCACCGCATGCGTGTATAAACGCAGTCCCGTTTCCACTCAATTTTTGAAGAACAAAACCTTCACCACCAAAAAGCCCTGCTCCAATCTTTTTTGTAAACGCAATATCAAGGTCCACTCCGCTTTCAGAGCATAAAAACGCATCTTTTTGCGCAATGAACTCACTATTATCAAGTTTTATATCTCTGATTCTTCCGGGTACATTTCCTGCAAGTGATACAACCCCTTCTCCTCCACCAGGTGTGAATTCAGTCATAAAAAATGACTCTCCTGTGACCTTTCGCTTAATCCCTTTTAAAATGCCACCTTTTGCCTTTGTGTTCATCTGCATGTCAGCGCTCATGTAAATCATTGCGCCCGCTTCTGCATATATCATTTCGCCTGAAAATAGCTTCGTTACAACCATCTGAAGATTATCGCCTATGATCTTGTATTCCATCAATATCCCCAATCAATTATACCTTATCCCCCTATTATAAATCTTTTGCATAAATCGGGCTGTTAACTTATTTCAAGCGATCGGAGGGAGGATCTTTTGATTTCTGGCCTTGCATCATAGATTCTATCTCGGCATAGGTATGGTGGTTGGAACCGACCTTTTTGTCCCAATCTTTTTTTCCATCCCTATTCTGACCGGTTTTCATCCTGATTCCTCCAAATTCGGAGTGGAATAAATCGACAGCCGTTTCTCCGTTTAGAATTAACCTGTTAGGATCTATACAGTTGTAAATAACCGATTTATTGGCCTTACAAACGTTCATTTTGCTGTTTATAATCACGCTATTTTTTGCGTTCAAATATCGGGCAACAGTCCCAACTACAATACAATTTTCAACTTTTCCCCTGACTTTGGAATCCAATAAAATTGAGTTTTTTACTTTGAGGTTTCTGGATTTTTCATTTCTTATAAAATTCGTTTCCAATTTAAAAAGACCCCTCAATTTATCCCCTTCTTCAGTATCTGCTAACAGCCTGAGCAGGTTTGAATGGTACAGTAAAAGTTGTCCAAAGTCCCACCAGTATGTCTTTTTTCCAAGATCCTTGTCTCCAAATAGTGCCAGGTTTGAGGTGTCATTTTCAACGAAATTCTGTTTGAATCTATTTACCTTATCCCATAACTTCTTATCCTCAAAATCTTCTTTTGAAGATGTTAGGGGCATCCAAAGATGAGGATCCGTATCTAATTTTTCTGTCTTTTCAGAAAGCTCGGTCTCATACTCTTTGAGTATGGCTTTAAAAAATTCATACGAGATGGAAAAACAGCCTATACTCCTTCCAATAATTATTTCACCGGATTGTGAAGGTTTTATCACTCCTTTTTCAACCAATCCCTTAAAATCTTTCCACGATTGTTTTTCCCTCTGAATCGATCCACCCTCTTTCGGTATAATCAATCCATAGCTTTCCCAACCTGTTTTCCAATCTTTTTCTTTGGCCGGTGCCTCTCCTCTGATGCCGAACAGTTCGACATGGTACTTTCCTTCACAAAAGACGTCTTCTGATGGAATATATAACCCGTCACCCCAGAATACCGAGATTCTTCCTTTCCTTTCTTCAGCAAAGATCGAGGTCTGATCTATCACTGCTTCAAGTAAGGTAATTGGCTCTTTCTTACCCGAATATTCTACCAATCTTGGTAGCCTAACTGCGCCTTTGTCTATTTCGGCTAAACTGAGGGGCGCAATTCTTTTTCCCTTACCTGCGGTATGGTAGATTGCAACCGAACAACCGTTTTTGATCATCTCATCAAGATCAGTTAGCTTTCTTACCTCTTCCCATGCATTTAACGTTCCCAGAAGCTGTCCTGCACCCCCTTCCCACTCTTCAAAGACCGAATAAACCTTTGTTTTCTTTTTAATCAGTTCCGAAGAGTCCAGCCGTTTTTTCCAGAAATCAGCCTTATTCTGTGTAGACGAGCAAACAATAACAATATCAAAACCTTTCAACTTTGAAATTTTATCCCCTTCTTCATTATTCTTTTATTGTGATTTTATAGCAAATTTAATTTTCATAAAATTCTGGAAAAATATACGATCTTTGACCGATAAAGCCTAACCCATTGATGGTCATTGCTTTGATAGCATCAGAATGTGATAATTTATGATGTCTGATCTTTGGGATTTTATTGTCTATTACTTTAGATATATCAAGTTGGTCAATGATTCCGGCTACGATGCCAAAATGATCCATCTGTGTTGTTGTTATGTCCATAATAGCTACCTATTTTATATATGAAGTGGTGATGTTTAAAAAAGGTTTGGGTGTGGGTATGGAAAATGTTTTGGGTGGCAGTCCTTACTGCGGAATGTGGGGTTTACCGTTATAAAATCCAGAATGTCCCGATTTTTATTCACCCACCTAAAATGAAAAAAGCCTAAGTTTTCACATAATCAATAAAATCCCCTACAAGGATTCTATCACAATAAAAACAACGAAATTGAAGTGGATCGACCTCGTGTAAAACAAACTTAGGTGAAACCGGTTCTTTCGTGTTTGATATACAGTTCGGGTTTGCACATTTTATGATTCCTTCTATCTCATCTGGCAACTGCACTTTGTGCTTTTCTATGACTTCGTAGCCCCTGATTATGTTTATCGTTGCATTTGGAGCTATCAATGCTATTTTATCTACTTCATCCGAAGCTAATTCCCGGTCCTCGATTTTTACAATATCTTTAGAAGTAATGTTTTTACTTGGAACGTTCATTGCAACCGATATAACCGCTTTGGATGCCCCGGTGATTCTAAGTATCTTCAGAACGTTCAAAGCCTGACCTGCCCTAATATGGTCAATTACAGTTCCATTATGTATAGATTTTATTCTAAGCTCTCTTTCCATTTAATCCCCCAAAAGCAAGGTTAATAAAGCCATCCTCACAGGAACTGCATAGAATGCCTGTTTGAAATATTTGGCGTGTGGGGTTTTATCAACTTCAACATCTATCTCATTTACCCTTGGGAGCGGGTGCATAATTATAAGATTCTTACGCACGTCATTTAGCAAATCCAATGATACGCAGTATGAATCTGCAACTTTCCCGTACTCTTCGGGATCTGGAAATCGCTCCCGCTGGATTCTTGTGACATAAAGTACATCCAGATCTTTCACAACATCATTTAGACTCGTCGACTCAATTACCTCTGCCCCCAGGTCTTTAAGATCACTTTTTATATCGTCTGGCATTTTTAGCTGCTCGGGAGACACTAAAAACATTTTAGCATCGTACATCGCCAGTGCGTATGCAAGTGAGTGGACGGTTCTTCCATACTTTAAATCGCCAACCAGGGCTATACTTACTCCGTCCAAGAAACTTTCCCTCTTTATCGTGTAAAGGTCTAAAAGTGTCTGGGTCGGATGATGGCCGGCACCGTCCCCTGCATTTATAACCGGAACAGATGAAAATTGCGCTGCCATTCTGGCAGCACCTTCTTTTGGGTGCCGTAAAACAAGCACATCACAGTAATTTGAGATAACACGAACCGTATCGGAAAGTGTCTCACCCTTTGAAATAGAACTTGCCTCCTGTGAGCCAAGATTCAGTACTTCCCCACCGAGGCGTTTCATTGCAGACTCAAAAGAAAGTCGGGTTCTTGTAGAAGGCTCAAAAAAGAGATTTGCCATGATCTTACCTTGCAACAGATCTGATTTTTTTCCCAGAGCATATTTTTCGAGTTTTTCAGCCCCCTCTAACACCAAATCAATCTCGCTCCGTGAAAAATCACGCATTGATAAGATATTTTTCTTTGTAAACATCGCTTACTCGCTCAGTTTCATAATTGCTTCTGCTAAATCCCCATTTACCTCTTTTAATGTAGATATTGCCTTTTCCTCACTCACGCCGGTCTGCTCTATGACCAGCTTAACATCTCCCTCCGGTATCGGTTCTTCTATGGACCGCTCCTCCGGTGTACCAACGATCTGGTATGTTTTCACACCCATCGCGTCATCACGGCAACTTCCGCATCGGCGAAAACGATCTCAGAATCGGTGGTTCTAATAATGACTTCCTCCACGTTTTCCAATTGTTTTACACTTACGCCCATCTGCTTCATCATCTGTTTCACTTTTTTAGGGTTCATCCCTCTCGTTCCACCAGGAAAGACATTATCACCTTGAAATACCGCTTTGTATCCATTGTTCATATAATTATTGTTTGCAGCACAAAGCCGTGCTACATCTCACTTATTTCACCGTTTACCAGCATCTAATCCCAGATAAGCGTAACATTTTAGGGCAATTGGTATTCACGATATATTTTCAAAATCACCCATCACGAACGCTTGCTATGAAAATCATTTTTTCCACACTTTTTCTTTTTTATCGTCGGAAAGACTGTGATACCACTGATGTTGTGTGTTTTCCCACCCGTATCTACACTTTATCGTACCGGGTGGAACTATTGGCACATCTGCCCAGCTAGCCGGTCTGCACAGTATATGGTGGTTTTCACATTCATAAATGTAATATTCGGTCATTTCAGCAAGATTTCCAAGTTTCCATTGGTCTCCTTCAAAATTTTTAAGTCCTGTAACTGCCCCAAGTACCTCTTGAGATCCAATTAATGGTTCTTTTCTCAGAATATTCGCATTACACTCAGTCTTGTAGAGTTTTGTCTCAAAATGAGCAGGACATGTTTTTTCTTCAGCCATAACAGGTCACCTCATATTCCAAATCCTTTCACATCTGTCAACCATTCAGGATGTTCTTTTCTTGCCTTTACTATATCACTTTCTGCCTTATCAATTCCCATAATTACCTTTTCGGGACATGGGTATATCGTCCCACCCCTCATCTGTGCTTCCTGACCATATGCCCTTTTTGACTGTATGTAAGATGGGAGATATCTTAACTTATCCATTCCATATCTTATGTATCCGGATGCACTCTCTCCGGCCGTAGGTATAACTGCCTCCTGACCGTAAACCTCCATGTGGGTATCCATATGTGTTAAATTATACTTACCAAACCAAAAGTTGACCGGAAGTAACATGCTTATCAACCTTGGTGCAAGCATATCTATGGGGAGCTCCAATGCCATTGCTAATAGGCCGGGGCGTTCGGGAAGCCATCCGATGTAACACGTGAAGGGCCAACCCATCTTAACACTGGCCATCATCGGTA
>DAOWMC010000041.1 GCA_030643285.1 Methanobacteriota archaeon
GCATCAGAGGAATTTATGAAATCCGAGGCACATTTATAATCCCAAAGATCGTTTTGCTGTATCTCATAAATCACTTCAGGGGAATAATCGTACCTCCCGTTTACATTATTCATTGCAATGACCTTAAAATCACCAGAATCGGTCGCATTGGAGACTGCCTTACGTAAATCGTATGTAAACGTGGCAATGCCACATTTTCTTGGCGGATAGCTCCCTATGAATATTACTTTCAATGTTCTACCTTAATTTGTTTATTCGTATTTGTTTAGCCCTCTACAACAACAAGATTACACAGACAAAGCTTTTAAAAAAACCTTGAATCTGTGGTTTTTTACATCGGCTATACAAATACATCTGCTCTACAATAAGATGTAGCTAAAGGTATAAAGTAATTTGTAAGAAAGATATAAGTTAGATTAAAACGTAATTAGTTAATGAATTAGCTTTTTTGGGGGATGAGATGAATCGAGAAGCAGTTGGTATTAAGGGTTTTGATATTCTTGTTCAGGGTGGCCTTCTTCCGGGGAGAGTTTACATATTAGCCGGACCCCCGGGAAGTGGAAAGACTACATTTGGAGTACAGTTTCTTGCAAATGGTGCAAAGCATGGCCAGTGTGGTGTGTTTTTAACAATGAATGAATCTACGGATACGATTATTGATGACATGTCACAGTATAGCTTTGGCGTTCCGGGTTTTATCAAATTAAATAAACTTCATTTCGTTGATCTTGGTCCGATGAGGGAATACGGATACTTTGAACGTCCGGAAAATTACAGAGCCGCAGATTATGAAACAGAGGCAGAGGCCCCATCACCAAGATACGTGTATGAGAAGATACAGGAATACATAGAAAAATACGATGCAAAAAGAATTGTAATTGATTCGGTTTCATGCATACAGTTTTCATCGGATGATTCGGCAAAGCAGGGAAAATCAGTAAGCAGGTTTATAAGGAATTTAAAGAATCTTGGCTGTACTACGATACTTCTATCCGAGATGACAAATCCGAATGCATATACGATTGAGCATTTTGCATCACACGGTGTAATTTTTATGCATAATTTTTTCGATCCTGGCAAAAATACGATGACAAGGGCAGTTCAGGTTATTAAAATGCGTGGAACAAGACATGACTGTGATATGAGGACAGTTGAATTTTCAAATGATGGAATTGTTGTAAAAGGTAAAATCGGTTAGTTTGGAGGTTGATGATGATATGCCTAAATCCCTAAGGAAAAAAGAACTTGTAAAAGAGATATACAGATTGGGATTTAGCGTTGGATATCACAAACATTTTGAGATGGGGCGGGTTTTACATAAGTATAATTCACTACTGGACAAAGCGGATGAATTTGGATTGGGGGACTCTGTAAAGGATTATTACAACAAGGGGAAGGTGAATGGCGAAAGAAAAAGAATGCTGGATTTAGCCTCGGGGTTGTCAAAAGAAACTTTGTCAAAAGAGAAACCAAAGGAGAGTTATGACCTTGGAGATTTTGAATCCGGACAAAATGATAATAAAACCCCCGAAGTTGAAAGTAAGACATATGCACCTACCCAAAAACCAAAAGTAACGTCCCTTCCAACATCTATAGAAAGGGCTGAGGCAATCGGATTGCCTTCTTTTCTCGAACTCTTTCACAAATCAACCAGAAAGGAAAAGTAATTTAGTTACCAAAAAGAGTTAAATACTAATAAATTTTATTAATATCCTAAAAAGTACTTTTATTCTAATGGGGGGTCACCTATGGGTAAAAATGATATTTATGAAGAGAATACTTTTCCTTACAGACTGGAATCCATCGCTAAAACGATTCCTGATAGGCTTGCTATCGTATACGGTGAACATAAATTTACTTGGGCGGAGTTTGACGGGCGTGTAAACAGGCTCGCAAACGCCCTTTTAGATCTGGGAGTTGAAAAAAATGAAAAGATAGCAATTGCACTTTATAACTCTCCCGAGTGGATGGAATGCTACTATGCGGCCACTAAAATTGGGGCTATACCAACCAACCTTAACCCACGATATGTTTCAAATGAGATCAGGTACATACTTGAAGATTGTGATGCCAGGGTTGCAGTTATACCCGATGATATGGTAGGGAGGCTTTCTGAAGTAAGGTCCGAACTAAATTTACTCAGACATTGCTTGGTTGTTGGTGGAAAAACCGCCCTCTGGGATATGTACGATTATGGGGAGCTGACACTTAAATATCCCCCTTGCAAACCCGATATAAATTACAAAATTAGAAACGATGATATATGCTACATCATGTATACAGGCGGTACAACTGGCCTTCCGAAGGGTACGATATGGGAGCATGAATGCAGGTTGCTTGGTCTATCAAGAGAAGGAATTGGTCATAGCAGTGCCATAGGCAGTATGCTTTCAGGCTCACAGCTACCAAAGGAGACGCTTAAGGAAGCGGGTGACATGATACCTGTTTTGGGAGCAGGAAAGATTCTTAGTGGCACTACACCGATCATAAACTGGGCTATTCGCCGTCAGAGCATCCTTAAACTACTCGATAAAAGTGGACCGCCTCTATTGGGATTTCTGAATCGCCCACTTGGATTTCGTATGATTAATCCGTTGCTAAGTTTCCTTGTTGCGTCTCCACTTTACCACGGGGCATCTTATGAATCCAGCTTTATGTTCTTCAATCTGGGCATACCACTTGTGTTTCTCACAAAAAGGAGTTTTAGTCCAAATGAGCTTTTAGAAACAATTGAGAGGCATAGAATTACCTCTATGAGTATAGTGGGGGATTCATTTGCCAGACCAATTGCCGAGACATTAGAAAAGTCTGATATGCTGGGTAAACGTTACGATCTCCGCTCTATGATGTTTATTATCTCATCTGGGGTGATTTGGAGCCCGGAGGTTAAAAAGAGATTGCACGAATATCTCCCGCAGTGTATTATGGCCGATGCAGTTGGAGCGACTGAAGTGAGTGAGGCCCCAGCCATGGTTTCAACTTCTGTGGATAGAGTGATACCAAAAGTGAGAATAAAGATTAACCCCCGGGACAAGAGACATCCACGAAGGGTCATTAATTCCGAGACGATGGAAGATGCAAAGCCGGGTGAAGTTGGCGAACTGATTTACGGTGGATATATGGCAAAAGAATACTGGAAAGATCCATATAAGACCGCAAAAACATTTAAATACATAGATGGAAAGCGCTGGTTCTTTGTTGGGGATATGGGTGTAATGGACGAGGAGGGATATTTTAATCTTATTGGTCGAAGCGCATCGGTTATAAATACCGGTGGTGAAAAAGTTTATCCCGAAGAGGTCGAGGAGACCCTAAAGTTCTACCATAAGATAAAGGATGTGGCGGTCATAGGTGTACCCGATGATTGGTGGGGCGAGGCAGTTACAGCGATTGTCCAGGTAAAAAATGGAGAAGTTACAACTTCACAGGAGGTAATCGATTACTGCAGGGGAAAGATGGCAGGATACAAAAAACCAAAGCACGTGGTATTCGCAGATTCACTCTCAAGAACTTTATCGGGGAAGTTAGAAAAAACCCCGCTGAAAGAGATGGCAATAGAAGAACTTGGAATTAAAAAGCGCTAAGCTCTAAGAGAATCACTATAGCTTTTTACAATTGAATCGAGAGTGGGGGCCTTTCCATCACCCCAACGCTCACCGGTCAGCCCGATGCAGAGTGCTTTATACGCATCGTTAACCAGTATGTTGTATTTAGTATCCATAAGCGGTGGTTTTGGTAGTTCTGTTTTATTTTCTCTTGCCTTAACCAGTTTATCATACCAACCGTTAAGTTTGTAATAGTCCCTCAGCATTTGTTTACTCAGATCAAATCCCCTGTAAAGGAATCTGTTTTCATCGGATGTTCCCACCGTGTCACAGATATAGATTTCCCTTTCAGGTCCAAATGCAATTTCTATCTTACCATCAATATGATCAAGATCTCTTTTTTTGACTTCTTCTGTTATTATCCTGTTCACTTTCAAGGCTGTTTCTTTTATCGATGCCAATTCTGATTTTGAAATGGCAGCCAGTTTGATGGCTTCATCATCTTTTATGTACCTATCCAATTCCTCTATTTTAGTCGAAAACTCAACTATGGGCCCTGGTAGAACGATCACCTTATCGGTATCCGGTTTATAGTTTTTGGGTAATCCGTAAATTGTTGGATCAACCTGGCGTGCCCTCAAGCGCCTGTATAAAGAACTGGCTTTTGTAACCTTATTTCTAAATATAATCTCAAGTGGTATCATGTAATTTATTGTTTCTTGCGATATCTGATTGTATTCAAGTTTTCTAAAAGCCTTGACCTTAATCTTGTTTTTGTCAACATCTTCTATAAAGTGTGTTTTTATACCCTCTTCTTCAAGACGTCTGAACCAGTGAACACTCTCTCTTTTTAGAGCTTCTCCCTTGTCGGGGATAGTCTGTGGCATTTTGCCCCAGTCAAATATTGAATAATCATTTGTAAATTCAAATAAACCCATACCAATCTCGTCTTTGACAGGCTTTTTTTCAATCCAGAATTTCTTTACGGATCCCTCACTTAAAAGTTGCATAAAATGACACCTCTCACTTTTTACCTAACTCTTTCGACTGCCTTGTAGCCTCAATCACCGCACTCATCATTGCAGATCTAACCCGGTGTTCTTCCATGGCGCGTATTCCCCTAATCGTTGTCCCGCCAGGCGAGGTTACCATGTCTTTTAGCTCCCCTGGATGCTTATTTGTTTCAAGTACCATCTTTGCAGCGCCTAAGACTGTTTGAGCAGAAAGACGTAGCGCGGTTTTTCGATCCAGCCCTTCATGAACCCCACCATCGGAGAGCGCCTCTATTATCATAAAAATAAATGCAGGAGAGCTTCCACTTAAACCTGTGACCGCATCCATAAGGTTCTCTGGTATCAAAACTACTTTCCCACAGGCCCCAAAAATCTCCTTTGCCTTTTCCTCATCCTGCCCGGTTGCATATTTTCCAGGGCAAATGGCCGAAGCCGATTCACCGACAACACAGGCAATATTTGGCATAACTCTAATAACCCTTATACCCTCGCCACCTGCGGCTTCTAGCCTTTCAGTCGGTACACCGGCGGCAACTGATACTATAAGCTGATCCTTCTTAATCACGCTACTAATCCCGGAAACGACTTCTTTAATGAATTTAGGCTTAACAGCTAAAACTATTACTTCAGACTTTTTTACAACTTCGTTATTTTGAGTTGTTACCTTAATCCCCAGACTCTCCTTTAAAAAATTAAGTCGGTTTTCGTCTATGTCACTTGCCATTATATTTTTTGGGGGGCAGATCTCGGAGGCTATTATGCCATTTATAATCGCTTCCCCAATTTTTCCCGCACCGATGAAACCTATGTTTTTAATCATTTTTTCGTATTTTGTACTAAAACAAGATAAAGATTTTGTCAGGTCCTAAAATTGCAGTAATACGATTTTTTATTAAGGGTGAGGTGAAATTAAGATGGGTGAAATGGCAAAACTGTAATAGTGGTTAATAATGATTTCTAATGTACTATCTCTGTTATTTTTCTTGGCTCTGGGTTACCTTATAAATAAAAGAATTGATTTAAAAAGATTAAAGATATTTATAAAATGGTTTTTAGTTTATCTTGGGATCCCCGGAATTGTATTATACAGCCTTCTTGGTTTTGATGTTCCGATGGCAGATTTTAAGGCAATCTCTGCTGCCGTTACCATCTCTTTATTATTAAATATGGTTTTTTCTTTCGTGGGAAATAGAGTTTTAGGTTTAAAGGATAAAGGAGTCTTCATTTTGCTAATTTCATTTCCTAATTCTGGTTTTTTGGGTTTACCAATTTGTTACGTACTATTTGGTGATTTGGGACTATACTATGCATCGATCTACGTACTGATGTGTACAATAATACATTACACAATAGGGCTGTTTTTTTCACTCCAAAGTGAGTTTAAAGACATAAAACAAGCATTACATGGCGTTGGGAGATTTCCTGTGGTATATTCGATGGGGGCTGTCCTTTTATTGATTATATTAGATTTAGACTTACCGGGAGCAGTTTTGAGTTCTTTAGATTATCTGGGGGAAGTTACTTCATTTTTGGCGGTTTTTTATATTGGAATGTCTCTGGAGTTGTACAAGGGTAAATCAATGAAGAAGCTTATCCTGAACACAACTTATGTCGGTTCGTTTAGATTTTTTATCTTACCTCTTGTAATGTTTCTTTTATGTTTATACTTCAAAATAGAGCCAAAAATACTTGTACTTGAATCGATGATGCCACCTGCAATAGCAAATACAGTCTTAGCCGCGCACTATTCAATGAATAAGGAGCTCTGTGCGAACATTACTACGATCCTTACAGTTGCATTTATTATCACATTCTTTTTGCTTTTTGAGTTGGTTTCTTATGTTTGAAATTATATTTACAAAACAGGAGATAGATCGTGCGGTAAAGAGACTGGCCAGGGAATTAAAGGCAGACTATGAAGATAAAAACCCACTGTTGGTCTGTGTATTAAAAGGGGCATTTGTCTTTATGGCGGACCTTGTACGCTCCTTAGACATACCCATCGAGGTGGAATTTGTTACACTTTCAAGTTATGATAATGGGGCAAAAGAGACTTCTGGCAAGGTAACAATGATAAAAGGGTTAAACACATCCGTAGGTGGCAGGGATGTCCTGGTGGTTGAGGATGTCGTGGATTCGGGCTTAACCTTAAATTACCTTTTGAGCCTGTTGAGACGTGAAAATCCAAACTCGCTCAGAGCATGCGTGATGTTTGATAAACCGGCTAAACGTAAGGTTTCCGTGAAAATCGACTATACAGGCCTCACCTGTCCGGATTACTTTGTGGTGGGCTATGGGCTGGATTATTGTGAAAAGTACAGGAATCTACCGGATCTTTACCGCCTGATGGATTAAAATTTTACATGTTGAAGGGTTACGAATTGAAAGATTAACATGTATTCAACACATATTTATGGTATTTTATAACAGGTGTTTGTTATGTCACTGAAAAAAGATTTGCTTGATAGAACTATAGATTGCCCCAAATGCTGGGTCAAGATGGATAGAAAGGAACTTGAAGTATTTGGTCCGGATATTGTAATTGATATTTGCCCCAAGTGTGAGGGGATCTGGCTGGATAAGGGGGAATTAAACAAACTGCTTAAAAACCGAAAGCTTTCTGACTATCTAACAAAGCATATCGGCACCCAGAGCAAAAGTAAACTTGTTTGCCCAAGATGTAGTAAATTAATGGATATTGAGACCGCAGAAGATATAGAGATTGATGTCTGCCTCGGTTGCAACGGTGTATGGCTGGATCACGGGGAGCTGGCAAAGTTAAACAAGATATCAAAAGATGGTTTTGAAGTAGATGAGTTTTCAAAGGCTGAAGAAAGGTGGGAAGAGATGGTCCAAAAAGAGCGTCAATCAATGCTTTTAGGGATGTTTCGACGATTATCAGGGAAGCGGTAAACCCACATCTTAAAATTTAAGGAAAGTCGTATGACTTTGATTACAAAGGCAAGTATCGGATATGGCGTATCTTGCTTGGAGCAACCTCTTTTCCCGATGCACCCAAAACCCCGTCCATCTTGATAGCATAAAAAAAACAGAAACAGGTTCCCTTCAACATTGTGTGGGTAAACCCGTGGACAAGTTTAATCTTGTGATTATAGGAGTCTAAACAAGTATGTTAAAGTCAATCGAATCAAATGATTACCTTGAAATGCAATCACAACTTAATGTTAAGGTCCCAAGTTCATCAAAAGGCTACATGTGTGTCTTATGCAAGGGCTCTAAAATGCTATGCGGCAAGGCAAGCTGCCCGATTCTTTTAAAGCTATACATAAACCTTAAAACAAAAGACCTTCTCGATGGGCTGCATCTTGATGGGTCCTGCCCACCTGGTGTTTTTATCGGTAGATTTGGTTATCCAAATGTCTCGATCGGTCCACTTGTACCACCCGTACATGGTGACACTGGCCTTTTGGATACACCTGAGATGTGGCTTGGAAAGAGCATAGAGGA
>DAOWMC010000207.1 GCA_030643285.1 Methanobacteriota archaeon
AGAAATGGCAAATCCTTACGTCGCTTGGTCATAAAAACCTCAAAAGTGATTTTTCCCTCTATTTCTACCTCTCTTAATAGAACCACAGTTGATGCATCTTTTATTTCTTTTTCTTTGCTGACCACATCGATTATTCCTTATTTCAGTCTCTTAAGCTTTGTGATATGTCTCACTTATCTTGACAGGGGGTATAATTTTTTATACGGTATATAAATATTATGGAGGGAAAACTATTAATAAATATAAGTGATAATATATTAACGAGGGGGAAATGGGAAAAGAAAAGGTGGTAGTGGGGACAGAAGGTGAGTTTGCCCATTTAGGAAGCGGGGGCGTGTCTGTTACAAAACCCGAATGGAAAAAAAGTAAAATTTATCTCACTCATACCCATCTGTGGTTGGTGCAAGGTTCAAAAAAGGAGAGCGTTCCGTTAAAAGGTATAAGTGCAGTTGGTAGGGATGTCTCCGCAAAGATAGGTATGGCACCTGAAAAGTATGTATCAATTGATTATCTTCTTGAAGGAAAGACAAATACGCTTGCAATAACAGGTACAAAGGATGAGATGAAAAAGCTTAAAAGATACATACTCCTGTTACAGCTTAATAACACCCCTGCATATGTTTTACATCCGTCAAAAGTGGGTGGCGTGATTCAAACCGATACGAAATGGCAAAAGAGAATGCTTGGTATCACAAGGGGAAAGGGTCTGGATGGGATAACGGATATACTTTTATTTAAGGCGCAAGGATCAAACGACTTTAAAATTTTACTTTCTAACGTTGAACAATTTAAAAAAGATGAGCGAAAAATAGGAGATAGTACAAAGGAAATAATTGATGTAACACACGATATGGGTGATAATACATATAACACATGTATCTTCACCAAAAACATAGGTCGGCTCGTAGAATACTTAAACGATTACCTGGCCGACAAAGGTGTTGCAACAAAAGTTTCAGCAGAGACCGCAATGTGGGCGGGTGATACCAAAGGACCGGAACTATCGGATAAGGAAGAGGAAGTGATGGTTGCGCTATATTCAGGTGTATCATCCTTGGAAATGGAATCGGTTATTGAGGGTCTGACTTCAGATGATATTGATCGGCTCTATGATAAGATGATACGTGATGGATTGGCAGAGACAGTTCGAATTCGAAAAGAAATTGAGCTTACGGTGAAAGGAAAAAACATAGTCAACAAAAAAATGGCAATTTAGTAAAAATATAAAAAGTAGTATATGTAAATAAGGGGGGTTTAAAAAATGGCAAATATAATGCTTGTGGACGACTCAAAATTCATGAGGGAGCTTTTAAAGAAGTTTTTAGTTCCCAAGCATACGATTGTTGGTGAAGCCGAAAATGGAATGATGGCAACCGAGAAATACGATGAATGGAATCCTGACATCGTACTTATGGATATCGTCATGCCACACATGGATGGGATAGCAGCGACAAAGACTATAGTTCATGCCCATCCGGATGCAAAGATCATAATGTGTACCTCGGTCGGGCAGGATGAAAAGGTCAAAGCTTCAATAGATGCAGGGGCTAAAGGGTATATAACAAAGCCTTTTCAAGGCGACAAGGTATTAAAAGAGGTTGAAAGCCTACTCTGAGGGGGGTGTTATTTATGAATGAAATTGAAAAACTTTCGGCGATAAAACGTATGGGGGAAGCCTCTGCCCAAAAGATTGCAGAATCAATGTCGACAATGTTCGGGTTGGAAGTCGAGATGGCGATTTCTTCTATCAACATGGTGGCAACTGATAACATTCCAAAGTTCACTGGTGTGTCAGATGAGGCGATTGTGGCAGGTTCATATATAGGTTTTTCCGGATTTTTGTCAGGTAGTATGTTATGCATTCTGTCGATTGAAAGCGCCAGAGAAATAGCTGGCATATTACTTTCAGGGATTGAGGAAGAAAGTTCCGAAGAAAGACCTGCGCTTACAGAGATGGAGCAATCTTCGATAACAGAACTTGGAAATATTATCACCTCTTCATTCATCGATACGTGGGCAAATACACTATATGTCGAGGTTACCCAGCATCCACCGGTTTTTTCGTGTGATTATATGAGTGCCATTATTAATTCTTCACTGGTGGACGCTTCAAAGGTGGGGGAATTTGCATTCATGTTTGATAGCCTGATTTCAGTTACCGATCACGATGTCGATTTGGAGGTTTTGGTGCTTCCGGACTTAGAGTCGATGCAAAAGATATTTGATCGGATTGTAATTTCCACATTGGATGCGGTTTAAGGGGTGATATGTTCATGAACGAAGTTGAAAAACTTGGAGCGATAAAACATATGGGTGATATCGCTGCTACAAATATTGCCGGATCCATGGCCACAATGTTTGGTGTGGAAGTTGAGATGGCGATTTCATCTGTAAACCTGATAGCTGTGGACAGTATACCAAGGCTTATTGGTGTGGCAGATGATGAAATAGTGGTAGGTTCGTTTATCTATTTTGAAGGGTTTATGGCTGGTAGCGCGTTATGTATACTGACCACACAAAGTGCATATGAAGTATCGGGAATTTTATTGGAAGGAATGGAAGAAGAAAGTGTGCCAGATGGTACATTTACAGATATGCAACAATCGGCATTAACAGAGTTTACAAACATTATAACATCTTCTTTCATTGATATATGGGCAAATACACTCAATGCAGAGGTTACTCAACATCCCCCGGCATTCGCACGCGATTTCATGGCATCCATTATTGATGCATCGCTGATAGATGCTTCAAAGGCAGGAGATTTTGCATTTATGTTTGATAGTCTGCTTTCAGTTACCGGTTCGGACATAAGTTTGGAGGTTCTGGTGCTACCGGAAATGGACTCATTACAGATGGTCTTTGACAACATTACGCCCCGTACCATAGAGACCCTACAATCACAGCTCTAATACACCTTTAGTTGCCGTCTTTACAAGGAGTTTACCAGTTTCGCTATGTAGTTCTATTGTTCTACCATAATC
>DAOWMC010000110.1 GCA_030643285.1 Methanobacteriota archaeon
AGCCATTTTTGCGATAATTTGAGCTAATGCGCCTGCAACGTTCAGGTATGCAGTTATATATCCTGTGGATCTTCTTATCCTCTCTTCAGCAAGAAGGGCGACGAGTGTATTCCCATCCTCGAACATCATTACTTCAGTACCATCACCTTCTTTTATCTGTATTAATTTCTTAATCTCTTCTGTAATTTCGCCTGCGTTTTCAACCAAATCGATTTCGAAGCCGTACCAAGGCATCTTAACCTCATCTTGGCCCACCAGAGTCCCCCATCCAGCTTCACCGTTTCTTAGCATATCTTGTAACTTTTTAAGATCTACAATAACGGTTTTTTTGAGGGTAACAAACATTTCACCCATATATGGGTTCTTAAGCGGACTTAAAGCCTCGATTGGTATGTTCTCAGCTAAAACCTTTCCTTCGTCACTATACAAATCTACCTTATCTTCATACATCATAATCGATCACTTCACGGTAAGAAATCTTATCGCTATCTGCACTAATAATAATAATCTATATGATATTTAAACTTTGTTTTTTTACGCATTGAAACGTGGTAAAGACCAATTACCCGATAAATCAGGAAGGAAACCAAGATTAAACGATTAATTTAGGATATTTCCAAAATCCATAGAAAACTATAAAACCACATGACCCAAGTGTATATATGAAAAATGGCGGATATTAAAAACTTTACACTATTTCTTCTGATAGTATCTCTTTTTCTGGGTGCCACTGTAGAGATTAGTGAGGGCTCCATACCGATAGGGATACTGTTATTTGTCATTTCCGCACTTTTAATTTCTAAAATTAAATTTGCCGGATCTGATGTTATTGACAGATCATTTTATCGAATGCTTTTAGGTATAACGATCATAGCAGCAGATGCGATTTACAATATTTCTGCAAAAAATCAGCTGGGTACATTGGACATAATGGCTTTTCTGTTTGGTTTATCACTTATAGCTTACGATTTTAAAAATGAAGAGGTTCGCAGGATGGGAAAATTCGGAGCCTATATGTCAGCTACGTTCATCCTTTTGTTTTTATTCTTCTTTGAGATGTTTGGCTATTTTAACATTGATTTTATGCATCTGTTTGATCATTACTTTGTCCTGACCCCATCCATCTCATTTATAAAGGCAGTTGGGCTTCCAATCGACGTAACTGCAACTGAAACGGTCAGTATAAAAGGAGTCGAGGAGATGAACGTCATCATCGGTGGGCCATGCTCGGGTTTGTATTCAATGTTTTTGCTTATAGGTATAATGGTGGCATACACAAGGATAGAGCCGATTGATAAAGAAAAGTTCTATCCAATGCTTGTAATATCAATTGCTGTAGCTTATGTTGCAAACCTTATTCGTGTCAGTACGCTTTATGTTGTTGGTTTTTACTATGGTAAAGATACAATGCTCCTGGTTCATGAACACATCGGATGGATAATATTTGCCGTTGTCGTGACGACGATACTTTATGTCCTTGATAGGATGGGAAAAGTCACGACGGACCTAGCTTGACTTTAAATACAATGAGCATTATTACAAAAAAGACGGATAGGGCACCCAGGTAGAGCACAGATACAACTATAGCCCTTCCGGGGTCAAAATCACCCTTACTGAATGTGTCAAATCCAATCACTGCTGCCAAAAAAAGCATATATGCAAGGAAACTAAAAAAAAGTGATTTTGTCAAATCCGAAATCTTCAATTTCATGATTTTGCTCCCTCGCCCACATGAATTACCTTTGAAACTGTGTTTAGGCGCTCCGTCCGATCATCGGTTGACGGATGAGTTTTGAACAGTAGATTGTATCCGGGAAGATTCAGACCCAATAACTTAAATGGGTCTTCATGGAGGGGATTTAGTATGAATAGATGAACATGTGAGGGGTTTACATCGTAGGAATGGGTGTCTATCCTTTCCTGGATCTTCTGTAGGGCACTGATTAGCTTTTGGGGTTTTCTGTAAATATACACGCTCTTTTCATCTGCCATATACTCCCTCAATTGTGATGATAAGAGTTGAACGATGAAAGCTGCAGGTGGTGCAACTATTGAGGTTACCAAAAATCGTATTATATTTGGTACGGGATCCTCCTTTTTTCCAAAGCCTATGAGTATTGAAACCCACATGGAAGTTGTTATTAAAGATGTAAGTACACCCGAGATTGCTGCTGAAACGGTGCCGGTTAATATATCCCCACACTTAATATGATGAATCTCATGTGCCAGAACCGCCCCCAGTTCTTCTTCATCCAACAAACTTACAAGTGAACCGGTCAAGATGATAGATGCATGTTTTTTATTTCTCCCGACCGAAAATACAGTCGGTATCAGCATGTCTGATACAAATACCACGGGGGTGGAGATGCCTGCTTTTTTTGATATTTCATCAACGGTTTTGGTAATATCGGGCCTTTTTGTTATCCTGTTTGCCCGATACCAGCGCAAAATCAACCCATCGCTTGAAAAATATATGAATATAGCAAAAAGGATCATGATCTCAAACATTATGGCCATACCATATATTCCAACGCCAAACCTATCCCCAACTATCCACCCCATTAAAACAATTGGCGAGGATGCTAATACCCACAGTAAAAACAGCATCAGTTTCACACGGCTCTCCTTCATCACTTTATTATTCCCCCTTGTAGATCAGGTTATGTCACACTTGAGACGGATTTTATCCCTACATCATCAAAGTAAACACCTATATCAAGATCCTTTACATCCCCTTTTGAGTAAACACGAAGCCAAAGTCTATTCTTTTCAGAAGATACTATGTACACAGGAATATTAACACTTTGCCATCCCTCAGCTCCGGACACATCATCTTCCCAGATAATTTCATCATTTAAAAGAACTTGTTTTGAGATATTAGTGGTGTTTATCAGATCATACGTATCTTTTACATCAAACGAGACAATCAAAACCCCAGGATACGATTTACTTGTAAACTCCTGATATATTGAACCATAATCACCTGCTTTACAATCACCGTACTGTACCACACTGTAGGAATGATTTTGCGAAACCGAGTCATAGCTTGTATAACCTCCTGTGAGGCCTCCTTCCCCTTCATATAACCAGCCTGTTTGTGATTCCATGTCTTCATTTTCAAGGACGGGTATGGTTTTTAGCTCAAAGGGTATTAAAGAGCTCAGGTTTCTATCATTTAGCTCTGAAGAAACCCAAAAATTAACTGATCGGTATGGTTTTTCCCCTTTAAAAGCCTTATACAAAGAAAACTCAAGTTTTAAATTATCCCCAACTATTTCAGGTGTGAATGTGATGTCCCTCTCCCATTTTGATCCACTTTCAAGCTTCATCTTCTCAATTTTAATTAATCTTCCATCCAATTTTACCTGAAGGATATATTCGGCAATAATTTGCTCATTATTCTCAATTTCCACGGTAAAATTAAACGGCTCGCCAAGATAGATCGTTTCGGGATGAAGCTCCTGGCCATCCGCGTCAAGGATGTAAAATTCCGTGGATATCTTCTTTGTAACTTCATGTATTGGTTCTATCTTCAAATCGTCCCACCAGATCGTTATTGGGAAACTCTCAGTATCCCGCAAACCGTTGACTCTGAGTTCCAATTTATTACTATTTGAAATCAGGCTAACAGGAACCTTTACATGTTGCCACCTCTCGTCTCCGGCAACATCGTCCTCCCATAATATATTACCATTCAAAAGAACCTGTTTTGAGATATACATTATATTTTCAGGCGTATAAGAATCCCTTACATTGAATGATAAAACAACCACAGAAGGATACTTTTCCGCTGTAATGTTCTGATATACCAACCCGTATGACCCCTCTTTCAAAGGATTATTCTCCTGAAGTGAAATTTCGTATGAATGTGATGGAGATATGGAAGACGAATCTGAAAACCCTCCAATAAAACTGGCATTCCAATTTATATATTTCCAAAAAGCGGTGGATTCCATATCACCGTTTGATATAACCGGCAGTGGTGAAACCCTGTATTCTTTGAGAATGTCAAGGTCTTCATAGTCTACATCGGATGGCACCCAAAAGACAATTGACTTATATGGCTCATCTGTCACAGTATCTTTGAACAAAAGGAACTCAAGCTTTAAAAGATTACCAATCTGGTTTGGTATAAATGATATGTTTTGCTTCCATGACTGGCCATCTTTAAGACCTATATCTCGCTCTTCAATTGTTACTCCACCCAATCTGACCTGCAGGATATAGTTAACATGTGTGCCTTCATTATTTTTTAGGTCTGTAATAACCTGGGTGGGCTTTCCAAGATAAAGATCGGTTGGGGGATTATTTTTACCTTCCCGGTTAAGTATATTAAATGTTGTTGAACTTTCCCTTGTAATGACCGTGATTGGTACGACCCTTACATCATCCCACCAGACTGTCGCAGGAAAGTTCATGGAGTCTTCTTTTGCGTATAGGCGCAACGTTAGATTATTATTCCCCTGGTCCAAAACAATAGGAACCTCAATCTGCTCCCACTCTTCATCCCCTGACACATCATCTTCCCATACAACGATACCATTCAGAAGAACCTGCTTGAATAAAAGCCCCGTCGTTCTGTTCAATTGATATGAGTCACTTATCTTGAAGGAAAGCGTTGCCAGACCCTCATCCGATTGTATCTGCTGGGTTATCCCACCGTAGTAACCGCGTTCAATTGGCGTTCGAGATGGACATTCCATCTGATACAAACCCTCTGTAAATGCCTTAAGTTCAATATCTAACGGCACCTTTTGACCGCTTTTTAGATTTAGTTCCATCTCCTCGGCATATATGTTGGGCAGAACATTCAACCACAGGTGTCCGGGAACCGCCTCTATCTCATAGTATCCATCTTCA